>DJBG01000236.1:6398-17610 GCA_002429965.1 Hungatella sp. UBA5982 | reverse complement strand
ACATACGGTTCATGATCGGCATCCGGCATTCGCCGTTCGCCGATGAGCAAGCTCATCTTCGCTCATTATATCACAATTCTTATTTTTTGGAATTTACATTTTCATTACATTACAAATCCCCTGTTCCCGCCCTGACGCACTAAAACTGCCTTCTTAAGGCTGAAGATGGCATCCCATGCGTCCCTTTTGGTACTTACTAAAATTCACCGATTGTAAACCCGGTCAAATCTTATTTCCCGCAGCTTTCCGGTCTTTCCGTCAGGAATATAATCGGCCATATAAAAACTATTGTCCTCTCTTATTTCAAAGATTTTATTCCAGTCATCCTCCGGCAGTTCTTCCCCATCTATAAGAATGGCAATTCCCTGATCACGGTATTTTTTAAGCCCTGCCAGATACTGACCTCTATCTGTTTGCCGGTTCCTTTCCCTGGCATCTTCTGTTCTCATCCACATATCCCCTTATATTTCTCTTTTGTATTGCATAGGCCCGGGGGGAGGACCACAAGGATTTTGCCGTGACACAATTCCTCCCCCAGTGTCTAAAAAAACTGCTGATAAAAGCCTATGATATCACCAGTGACAGCAAACACGTCTACTGAAACCGGAATTCGGGCGATGGGTATATTAAGCCTCTTTTCTCCATTCCTTCTGGCTTCCTCGCTGCCGAACGACACGAGCGTCTTCCAGCTTTTTTCCGCTTTTTTCCCCTTTCTCTCAAATTCCAGAAACGCTTCCAGCTGCCACTCGCTTAAACTCCCGAGAACAAATTGCCTGTCGCATCTTAAAAATTCTTCCAGATTCCCTTCCTTTACGGTTCCGTAATCCACAATCACTGCCTGATAGCCGGATTTTTTACACAATAACAGCGTATCAATCCCCGCTCTTTCATAATAATCCGCTTCCAGTACTTTAAAACATCCGGCCTGTGCTTTTTCCTTTGCGCACAGCTTTCTTAAATTCCGGAAATCCCCATGGCTGTTCCATTCCAAAACCGCGCACCGCTTTCTAAGAACTCCTCCCAGGTATCCTGCTGTCATAACCGTAAAATGGGTCACTCCCACTCCTCTGCCGGTTCCAATGATCCCAATGGTCTCCTGGCTGACCGGCTTTTTACCGGAATGTATAAGCTTCCATACCGTTTTTACCTTTCCATTCATAAAGCGTCTACCCTTTCCCAGGGATATGGCCTTTGCCTGGAATCATCCGGGAAATCCGCTCCCTGATCCGCCCTCCAAATCCACTTCCTCCTCTTTTCTTCCTGCCTTTTATTTCTAAAACTGCTTTTAGAAGAGTGTTGTAAAAATCTTCTGTTTCCGCATTCATCTCAAAAGGGTCCGGATAATAAGGGGCCTTTAAGCACCGGGAAGGAACTGCCCCTTCAGGCAGCCTGATCCCGGTTCCTCTGGTTACGTGATTATATACGATCCCATAGGATATATGGCTTTTCATCACATATTCCGCGGAGAAAAAGGCACTGTTTCTGCTCCAACTGCTGCCATCGCATACCAGTATCACCGCATCGGGGGTTCCCATCAGCGCCTCTTCAACATTTTTTCCATAATCCAGAATGCGGTTCTTATAAGGCGGTTCTTTTAACTTCACTCCCAGGCCATAAAAGGGTCTCCAAATAAAGCCCTGATACCTCAGTAAGCCAAACTGATCCCTCTTTGCGGCTGCATAGTCACCAAGTCCGGAGCCCATGCCGGAGTCATTCTTTTCTTCAAATAAATTGGGGTATCCATGATTTCTAAGATAAACAGACAGGCCGATTCCAATATGAGTCGTTCCGGCCCCTGATTTGCTCCCTGCAAGAGCAATTGTAAGAGATGATGATTGTAGACGGTCTTTTGCAGCCGTTCCCATGTTTTTAAGCTGTCCGAGCCTCGTCCCCAGCTCCTGTGCGGATGAAAACCGTTCTTCTTTTTCCTTTTTTATACACCCTTTCATGACGGCAGCCAGATCGGCATCCATTGATGAAGCCGGTTTATAGGGCAGTTTTGGAAATTCTCCTGTAAATAGATAATGGATGATAGCACCAATGGCATATATATCTGTTCTTTCATCCAGTACTCCATCCTTTGAATACTGCTCCGGCGCCGCACATCCTACGGTTCCGTACCGCTCTCCTGGCATATTTGCATCATCCACGGACGAGGCAAGTCCAAAGTCAATCAATTTAACGGTGTCATGGCACAATAACAGGTTCTTCGGCTGTAAATCCAAATGTAATATGGGGTTTGGTCCTGCGAGATGCAGGTAACTGATGATGCTGGTCAACTGGATTCCATATGATATGGCCAGTTCCCGCGATAGATGGCCCTGCTTTTTCACAAGGTCATATAAAGATTCTCCTTCCAGATACTCTTCGATTAAATAACTATAAAATTCGTCTTCCTCTACGTCAAAAATAATGGGAATTCCAGGATGGCGCAACTCCTTAAGAACAAGTGCTTCACGCCTTAGATGTTCATATTTCAGAAAGCTTTTAGGTACCCGCTTGATCGCCCGGTACTCTTCAAGCCCAAGATGAACCGCCAGAAAAACTGTTCCTGCCCGTCCGGTTCCCAAGATGCCGTATAGCTGATATTTGCCAAACAGAACGGCGCTTACTAAAACCACCTCCTTTTGTCTGTCCAATATCATCTCTTGGGGTATATTCTAATATATTCCATTTGTTTTTTCAACTATTTTTTATGGAATCCTCAAAATTGTCTATAAATCACATTTGTTTTTAACTCCAGCTGCCGTTAAAACCTAGTTTTACATAGAAATGAACGATAATCAGAACAAGCGGCACGTTTGTCATAACCATGCCGCATGTACTTGTTTCATCATAATAATATTTATTGATTTTGTCTTACTAAACATCTTTTCTTTCCATGTGGGCAATGTATAAATCTCCCCATTTTTCTAAGCTGTCCAATACCGGCTTAAATTGACTGCCCAGTTCGCTCAAGGAGTATTCCACTTTGGGCGGGATGGTATTGTAAACGGTTCGGGTGATTAAGCCATGTTCTTCCAAATTACGTAACTGTTTTGTAAGTGTTGCCTGGGTGATGGGAGCCAATTCACGCTCCAGCTCCTTAAACCGCAGTGTCTGCTCACTTAAATGGTGAAGAATCAGCAACGCCCATTTTCCGCTCAATACCTTTTGAGAGGTAAAATAGGGGCAGATACCAAACAAGTCTTTTTTTTCACTTTCATTTTTCATGATAAATCCTCCATTACTATCCAATTAGATACTTACTATACTAAAAAATCGTACTTGTACTTTAATCTGTGCGTACTATAATTGTAGCATAAAGCAAGGCAAAATACAATTTGCCAATAAGAGAATGGAGGATCAGTCATGATTGATTATGCAGCTGTTTTAAAGGAGAATCCCAACGGCGTCCTGGCGACACAAGATGGAAGCAAGGTGAAAACCCGGGTGTTCCAGTACCTGTTTACAGACGGCAATCAGGTATATTTTTGTACCAGCAACGAAAAGCCGGTCTACGACCAGATCAAAGCCAGCCCCTATGTTTCTTTCTGTACCTACCCCGCCAACTTTACGCCGGTGGTATCTGTCAACGGTAAGGCTGTCTTTGTCAACGATATTTCCTTAAAAACCCGTGCGCTGGACGAGAATCCCGGCATAAAGGGCCTGTACAAAACACCCGATAATCCTGTTTTTGAGCTTTTCTACATTGATGTTGAAGAGGTGGAAACTTTCAGTTTTACGGAGGGACCCAGAACCTATACCATTTAACCAAGCAGTAATGAACCACCTTTTATACATGGTAAAATTCCTTTCACCAATAGTGTTTTTCTGCTATAATCGAATCAAGCACAGAGATAATACACGAATTTGTGAGGTGGTGCAAATATGGTCAAGGATTATATGATAGCCCGAATGAATATAGACTCCATAAAGAAATATGGTGCATTGGACTTGATTTGGCAAGTTTTTCTGGAATTTGAAGCCCCTGATTATTCAGATGAAGGCATTCAGGAGTTTAAGAAATTTATTGATTTGAATTCTATTGGACAAAAGATCTCTGATAATGAAATGCGTTTTTGGGGATGCTTCTCCGGTGAGGATATTGTGGGAGTGGCTGCAACCAGACAACCGTGCCATATTTCACTTTTGTTTGTGGATAAAAAGCATCACCGACAAGGAATCGGGCGAGAATTGTTCAACACCATAACATCTTTCTACAAGGCAGCTGGTCTTTATCGGGAAATGACGGTTAATTCATCACCTTATGCAGTTGAGGTATACCATAAATTGGGATTTGCGGATACAGACACCGAACAACTTGTAAATGGAATANNGGAATACGGTTCATCCCAATGAAATATTTATTCACCTGATTCTTCCAGGCTACGGCAGACATAATAGATGTATCATATTATTTAACATTCTAAGCCCTGTGTAAATTTTTATTCTTTGTAAAACACCTCCGTTATAGCCGAATCATAAAAGGTATGGTTTTTACTTTGGAAATAAAACAAAAATAAGAACAAACCTAAAACTCTCCATAATATGTGGGTTTTGGGATTTGTTCTTTTAATATTAATATGACAAATATTGTGTCTAATTGTTTCCTTCCAAATCACCAATCGAATATACCGAAGAAGCAACATAAAAAATATAAAAATATCATTATACCAAAAATGAAACCGGGAAATTCCAATAATCAAATAGGATTCCCGGTTATTAACATACAAACCTTAAAATTATATAAATTTTTTCACATAGTAATTGCTTTTTCGCTATATTATATAGTATAGTTATGTTGAGGAAGTATGTAAATATTCATTCACCATTTTAAAAAGAACAGGAAGTGATCCTATGAAGATAGAACGTATTAACGAAAATCAAATTCGCTGTACGCTTACCAGCTTTGATTTAAGCGTCAGAAACTTAAATTTAGGCGAGCTTGCCTATGGCAGTGAAAAAGCCCGCAACCTGTTCCGCGAGATGATTCAGAAAGCCTCTAACGAAGTGGGATTCGAAGCAGAAGACATTCCTCTCATGGTAGAAGCAATTCCATTGTCCAACGAAAGTGTGATGTTAGTAATCACAAAAATTGAAGATCCGGAAGAATTAGATACAAGATTTGCCAAATTTTCACCGTCATCCGACGAAGACTTGGATTCCATGCCTGGAGACTTAGCAAGCGAACTTTTAGAAGGCGCCGATGGATTGTTAAACCTGTTAGGGATTGACAAGAAAGAAGAACCGGAAGAAGAAGAGTCAAAAGAGCAATCAAGTGCTTCCTCTATACGAATCTATTGTTTTCAGAGCCTGGATCAGATTTCTGATGCTGCAAGGACCATCGGACAGGTTTACGATGGCGAGAATACATTATATAAAAAACCTGATACCAGACAGTATTATCTGGTGATCAGGAACACCCCTGACAAATCTTTAGATTTCAGCCGTGTCTGCAACCTGCTTGCAGAATATGGTTCCAAGATTCATCAGGACTACGCCTCCGAAGCGTACTACAGGGAACATTACGAGGTGCTGATTGAAGGCCACGCCCTTNNCCCTTCAGTCTCTGGCAAAACTTTAATCCGTTCCTTTGTTCATAGTACTTCATCACAAACCAAAATGAGGTTCGGCCCACATAAAGGGCCGAACCTCATTTTTAAAATCCCAAAGCTTCTTCCAGAAAAAATGCAAAAATCAACTCAAAAGTGGCATCAGTTTCCTTGGACGGGATCAAAATCCAGTCATGAATCATCTTAGCCCCTTTTTTATAAATGATTTTTGTTCCCTGCAATTTTCCTGCTTTTTCCGCCAAAAGCTCGCAATCCGGCGTAAGAATCTCTTCTGTTCCGGAAAATACCAGAATCTGCCCCAGATGATCCCAGTCCCCATAAAGAGGAGAGACAAAGGGATGATCCGGTTCCAAAGAACCGCAGTAGCGGGCACCGGCTTCTTTTAACTCTTCCACGGGAAGGATGGGATCTGTTTTTTTCACGATCTTTATCTTCGGATTATTAAGAGCAATATCCAGCCATGGGGAAACCACGGCGGTTCTTACCGGCATAGGAAGGTTCCCTATGTCCCGCAGCTCCTGTAAAAACGAAAGAGCCAGACCTCCGCCGGAAAAATCCCCGAACAGGAAAAATTCATCTTCCGGATACTCCAGCCTAAGCCAGCTGTAGACCCGGACTAAATACCGGTGGACATCTAAGGCCGTATACTCCGGCGCCAAAGGGCAGGAAGGTATGGTAACCTTCACCTGCTTTTCTATGGCAAAACGCTCTGCCATTTCCCTGTAACGCTCTGACGGCTCCAGGGTATAGGCGCCTCCAGGCAGCATAAGGATATGGGCAGCCTTTGCATAGCTTCCGTTTATGGTGACTCCGGAAAAACCATCCATGTTCCAGGCTTTTACACGCACCCTTTTTGTAAACCGTTCCTGGGCCAGCGCCGGCCTGCCTCTGGACGGCTCTTCCAGCTCAAGCGCCATTTTCTTATCCGCTTTTTTAAGTCCTGCAAAAATCCTTGCCATCTCCGTTTTCATACTCATGGCTTCCATCTCTCCTTTCCCTGTATTCCATGTGTTACGATTCTTTACATAATCTGTTTAATTTTTTAAGTTCATACAGAACAAACTGGCTGACAATGATCATTGAGGTAATATCCGCCACAGGCCCTGCATACAGAATTCCTTCCAGCCCAAAGGAAAGGGGAAGGATAAGAATCAGCGGGATCAATAACAAAAGCTGACGCAGCATGGATAAAACGGAAGCCTTTAAAGGTTGTCCCGTTGACTGGAAATAGCTGGTGGTCACAACCTGGAAACCGGCCGAAAAGATTCCCAGCATATACACCTTCAGGCAGCGGATGGCAAACTGGGTGAACTGCACATCCTCCGTCCCAAACAGACTTAATATCTGCCTTGGGAACAGCTGGCAGGCCAGCCAGCCTGTAAAGGCAACTATGGTTGCTGCCGTAGCCGCTGAAAGAAAGGTCTTTCTCACACGCTTTGGCTGATTCGCCCCCTTATTAAACCCAAGAATGGGCTGTGAGCCGATGCCGATCCCAATACAGATGGAAATAAGGATCATTCCGATCTTATTTACAACACCCATGGCGCTTAAAGCCACATCGCCGCCAATGGCCGTCTTGTTTCCATAATACACCAGGGAATTGTTCATGACAACCTGCAAAATGGTAGACGCCGCCTGGGTGATGCCGCTTGAGATCCCAAGAGGCAGAGCCAGCATGCAGATAGTCCTATCAATGCGTAAACTGTTTTTATGAAGGCGCATATGCTTTCCTCTGTATACAAAATACAGCACCAGCACAACTGCGGAAATGATCTGGGAAGTAATGGTGGCAATGGCCGCTCCGGTCACGCCCCAATGAAATACGAAAATATAAATTGGATCCAGAATAGTATTTAAAGCAGCGCCGATTAAAATGGCATACATGGATAAGGCAGGACTCCCGTCTGTCCTGGCCATATTGCTCAGCACCACAGAGAGCATGTTAAAGGGTGTGCCCAGTAATATGATAGAAGTGTACTGTCTTGCATACTCCATGGTATTGGCGGTCGCCCCAAAAATCCTTAACATAGGTGTCATAAGCGGGAATCCCACAGCCATAACTGCTATGCTGGCTGCCAGGGTCAACAGGAAAACGGTTCCAAGAGTCTTGTCCGCCTCTTCCTCATTTTTTTCCCCCAGCTTAATGGCTGCATAGGCGCTTCCCCCCGCTCCCAGGAGAGTCGATATGGCTAAAACGATGGTGACAATCGGAAATGCAATGGTGGTCGCCGCATTTCCCAGATACCCAACGCCCTGACCGATAAAGATCTGGTCAACAATGTTGTAAATCGAGTTTACCAGCATGGCGACAATTGCTGGAAGTGCAAACTGCAGCAGCAAATGCCCGACTGGCTTATATCCCAGGGGATTTTCCCCCTGTTTTATCCTGTTTTGTTCCATAAAATGTTCTATTCCTTTCCTTTCTGTTCCACGATGTGATCGAGAGCGTTGCAAGCCATGCGGATGAGCATTTGCTCCGCTGCATCACGTTCCTCTTTGGTAAACCCTTTTAATATAATATCCGCCCATTCATTAACACTCTCCAAGGTCTTCTCCACAACAGCAGCTGCCTTGTCCGTAACGTAAATCCTCCGGATGCGTTTATCCTCCTGTGCCATTTCCGTCACAACATATCCCTCTTCTTCCAGTTTCTTTACCGCACGNNGGGTGGCGGTGGCCTTATCGTAATGGCCAAAAGAAGCCAGTTCGTGCAGGCTCATGCCCGGTTTTTTAAAAATCTGCAATAAAAAAAACTGTTGTCCACAGCCTATCTGATAAGAAGATAATTGATTTGCAAAATACATATTGTTCAGTCTCTGGATAATCGAGAAATATTTCCCGATTTCCTTGTGCTCGTACATGTTTTCCACCTCCAAGCCTTAAGGACGGCATTTCATCTTTTTTAAAGATGATAATCAGCATAACATAAAGTGGTTGCATTCGCAACTTTTTTTTATCGATGCAATAAAAAGCGATACCGATTTTGCAAAACCGGTACCGCTTATCATACTAATTTTTTATTTTGTTTTAAAAATCTCACAGGTTTTCTTACAAGCGGCCTCAGTAGCCGCGCATCCGCCAAGGGAAGTTTCCCTTAATTCAAATGGGATCGAACGTCCCACCATCATCATGGTGTCCACCGTCTGATCAAATGGTATGAACTGCTCTACTCCTGATAATGCCATTTCTGCACATACCAGTGCATTGGAAGCTCCCAGAACATTACGGCTCTGGCAGGGGTACTCTACCAGACCGGCTACCGGATCACAGACCAGCCCTAAGAGATTCACGATTGCTGAGGAAGCCGCATCCATGCTCTGCTTTGGCGTTCCGCCCATGATTTCCGTTGCTGCCGCTGCAGCCATTGCGGAAGCAGCGCCAACCTCAGCCTGACAGCCGGCTTGTGCTCCGGCCACGGTAGCATTCCGCATAATCAGATAGCCCACCGCACTTGCTGTAAAAAGGCCATCAATGATCTGTTCGTGATCTAAGGAAAATTCTTCTTCCAAAGCAAGCAGCAGTCCAGGCAGCACTCCGGAACTTCCGGCTGTAGGCGCGGCCACTATAAGGCCCATGGAAGCATTTACTTCCAGAACGGCCAGAGAATAGGTTATCGCCTTGGACAGCATGCTTCCGCATATGGATTTTCCCGATCTCCTTCTGTTCCGTACCTTTGCAGCTTCTCCCCCGATCAATCCGCCGATGGAAGCCACAGGCTCATCCAATGGCTTATGACAGGCTTCCTTCATAATCCGGTAAGCTTCCTTCATCCGGCTTATGGTCTCCTCCGGATCGGCACCGAACTCACTGGCTTCACGTTCCCGCATCACTTCTGAAATCCGGCAGTGATTTTCCTCACATAATTTCAACAATTCACTTCCTGATATAAAGTCCATAAAAGCCTCCTAAACCTGAATAAGCATAACATCTTCCACTTTCGGATGTTCCCGCAGCTTTTCCAGCAATTCCTGCGGGATTTCCTCATCAGATTCCACAACAGAGTAAGCCGTCGCCCCTTTCTGTTCCCGGAACAGGCGCATGAAAGCAATATTTACATTGCGCTCACTTAAACTGGTGGCAATATAGGCCACCATGCCGGGATAGTCCAGGTGGCGTATAACCAGTGTGGAATATTCCCCAGTAAAGTCTACATCAATGCCGTTGATCCTGATAATTTTAACTTTACCGCCTCCTAAGGAGACACCGCGGACCGATATCGTTCCGCCCTTTTCTCCAGACACATGGATCTCTACTGTGTTTGGATGAACTTCTGTTTCTTTTTCATCCACTCGGAAGGAATACTTTATCCCGCATTCATCAGCCAGTTGGAAGGAATTTTTAATTCTTAAATCATAAGTTTCAAACCCCAGGATGCCGCCAAGAAGCGCACGGTCGGTTCCATGGCCTTTGTAGGTCTTTGCAAAAGAACCATACAAAACAAACTCCACTTCGCTAATGGGCTCGTTGAACATTTTTTTAACCAGAAGAGCAATTGCCACAGCACCCGCAGTGTGGGAACTGGATGGCCCTACCATATTAGGGCCGATTACCTCGAAAATACTGATAGATGGCATAAACAGCCTTCTCCTTTCGCAATCACCTTAGCCTTTGTTATCTTTCTTAATATATTTGTGGTAGTACATATCAACCAGCGCACTGATCGCATTATCTCCGGATACGTTACATGCAGTTCCGAAGCTGTCCTGTGCTATGTACATTGCCTGAAGAAGGCTGGCAATATCTCCTACTGCAGGGATTCCAACGATCGGGAAGAATGGAGTCGCCGTAAAAATAGAACCACCCGGAGCTCCCGGAGATGCAACTAAGGCTACTCCCAGCACACAGATAAATGGGAACAGGGTAAGGAATCCATGAGGCATGCCGTAAATGAGCAGGGTAGCGGTCACACAGCAGGTAATTGTAATCATGGAACCTGCCATATGAATGTTAGCGCACAGCGGAATTACGAAATTACGGATTTCTTCTGAAATACCATTGCTTTCCGCACATTTTATATTAACCGGAATGGTAGCCGCAGAAGACTGGGTACCAATCGCAGTTAAATAGCCTGGTAACTGGTTCTTTAACATGGTAAACGGATTTCTTTTTGTCAATATACCTGCTAAGGTAAAAGCTGCAAGCAGATAGATTAAATGAAGCAGTATCACGATCACGAATACCTTCCAAAGCACTGACATAATCGCAAAGGTAGTTCCCTGATACGTCATCTTGGCAAAGGTTCCGCAGATATACAAAGGAAGAATTGGAATGATCACCCGGTTCAGTACCTTTGTAATGATCTCAGAAAACTCTTTGAACACATTATACAGGGCATCTCCGATCTCTTTGCCACGCATGGTGCTGATGCATACTCCCAGTACAAAGGCCAGTACAACAGCAGCTGTTGTTTCAAGTAACGGTGTGATTTCCAGGGAAAAATATCCGCTGATCGCCTTGTCACTTGCAGAAGCAACTTTTGCAACGACCTCTTCATTCACAAAAGAGGGGAAAAACGTACTGGCTACAGCATAAGATGCACTACCTGCCAGCAGCGTGGAAGCATAGGAAATCGCTGCGGTAAATGCCAGCAGCTTTCCGGCTCCCTGAGATAAGTCCGCAATTCCCATAGTAACAAAAGCCACTACCATAAGCGGGAT
>DJBG01000236.1:0-6369 GCA_002429965.1 Hungatella sp. UBA5982 | reverse complement strand
TATCAACCGATTTCACTGTATTAATGTTTATTCGTTCTTTTTTTCTGTAGTTACTCCCACATTCCGAATATGCATATATACGGTGTTTTTAGATATTCCAAGATAGTCAGCTACTTTTACAACCGCATCTTTCATGGTAAAAACCCCCTGTTGATGCAGGGAATTTATGATTTCCTTATTTTTAAGAGACGGAAGTATCCCGTCATCTGCCAATACCGTTTTCCGAACCTCCTGGACTTTGCTGAAAATTAATTCATCCATATTTTTAGCAAAAGTTTCTGTTTTAACCAGGGAATGAGTAGATATTGCGGGGATATAGCTGGTCAGGATCTCAGAAAAACCTGTATTCAAATAAAAATTGATACATAAAAGACCGATAATCCGTTTTTCCTCTCCCCGCACCACAATGGTGGAGGATTTTAATGGTTCTCCTTTTTTGTTCTTGGTAAAATAGGAGATGTAACTTTTTTCGCCATCCTTTTCAATTTCTTCCAGCATCTGAAGGGCCAGGTCCGTAATCGGCATTCCTTCCGTACGTCCTGTATGGTGTCCATTGATGATCTTAATGACGGAATGTTCCGTATCCTCCAGACTATGAAGCACCATCTCATAGCCTCCCCCCAGATAATCTGCAAGCCCTTCCATCATGATCTTATAGGAATCCAGTATAATTCGGTCAATCAGTGTTAAGTGTACATTATGATCCTTCATTGTATTCATCCCCTACATTCATTTTTTAAGGAATAATGCATTATTTTTAGGAATTATAGCATGCTATAAAATATTTTTCAATAAAAAGATAGATTACTTAACAGTAATGTAATTTATTACATTAATTAAGTCCAGGCAATGCCTGCCTGGACTTTTTTTCTTATTCTGGTTTTTTCTTAATAAAGATGAGGAAAGAAGCAAAGTCCCCTGACTCTTTAAAGAGACGGCTTCTGTCAATGGGAATACCCGCGTACATAATCTCGCTTCCATAATATTCACCGGTCTCTCCCGGCAGGGAAACTTGATACACCATATCCTCGCAAAGGCCCTGGAGTTTCAGCCGCAGCCAGCCTGCATTGGCCGGATTCAAAACCTGGTAATAGGCGGCGACTGCCTGTTCTAAATCTTCAGACACCACCATCCATGCCGTGTCATTTCCTTCAAATGGACTTTTCAGCCTATAAAACGTTCCCTGGTGTAAAAGCTTACGGTACTTCTTATAGCATGCGATCTGCTGCTTTACCAGCTCTATTTCCCCGGGAGTAAGATGGTTTAAATCCAGTTCATATCCAAACGCTCCGAAAATCGCTGCATTTCCCCTGGAATCCAAAGGAGTTATCCTGTGAACCTGATGGTTAGGAACTGCGGAGACATGGGCTCCGATGCTGGATATGGGATAAACCATGGTAGTCCCGTACTGGATCTTTAACCGGTCCATGGCATCCGTATTGTCACTGCACCATGCCTGGGGAGCAAAGTAAAGCATTCCAGGGTCAAACCTGGCCCCTCCGCTGGCACAGGATTCAAACAGGATCTCCGGGAATTCCCTGGTGAGCCGGGTATATAAGTCATAGACTCCCAGTATAAATTTATGCATTACCATTCCCTGCCCGTCAGGGGCGGTTCCTCTGGAATAGCATTCCGTCAGATACCGGTTCATATCCCACTTGATATAGGAGATTTTTGCATTGGCAATGATATCCTTCAGCATACCGTAAACAGCATCAACAATTTCCTTTCTTGAAAAATCAAGGACATGCTGATTCCTGCTGGGTGTATCATAGCGGCCGGGTACGGATAGGATCCAATCTGGATGAGCCTCATAAAAATGGCTGTCTTTATTGACCATTTCCGGCTCGATCCACAAACCGAATTTTAAACCCAGGGCCTCCACCTTCTCCGACAATCCGGAAATCCCTTCAGGAAGCTTTTCCTTGTTCACATACCAGTCTCCTAAACCCCTGTGGTCGTCATTGCGTTCACCAAACCAGCCGTCGTCAAGAACAAACAGCTCAACGCCCGTTTCTTTTGCCTTTTTGGCAATGTCGAGAATCTTCTCTTCATTGAAATCCATGTAGGTTGCTTCCCAGTTGTTCAAAAGCACCGGCCTTTCCCTGTCTCTCCAATATCCTCTCGCAAGCCGGGTCCTGTATAAGCGGTGGAAAATCTGGCTCATAAAGGAAAGCCCCTGTTCCGAATATACCATCACAAGCTCCGGAGTCTGGAAGGATTCCCCTGTTTTCAAAGGCCATTCAAAAGTATCCGGATGGATCCCTAAGAGCACCCGGGTGGTATCATGGGTGCAGACCTCCACCTGGCCTAAGAAGCTTCCGCTGTACACAAGGCTGAAACCATATACCTGGCCGCTTTTTTCCGTAGTCTCTTTTCTCGCCAGGGCCAGGAATGGGTTATGCTCCGCGCTGCTGATCCCTCTCATGCTGTAGATAGACTGAATACCCTGTTCCACAGGACGCCTTTTCAAATACCTCTCCCTGGACCATGCCCCGGAAAGCTGAATCATCTCATAATCGCAATCCGGCAGGTCAACAGCTCCGCTCATTGCCGTCATGAGGATGATCTCCTCCTTGCCGTGGTGGTCAAACCGGGCATGCCTTGTAAGAACCGGCATCTCCTCATAGATGGTATAGGAAAGGATCAGATCCGTATCCATCACATCATCATGAAGGGTGATTTCCAGGGTGGAAGCCTCCTTTTCTCCCTCTACATAGGTGGCTGGAAGAGGCTCTATGGAGCGTTTTCCCTCAAAAATACAGTGGGACACATAGGTAAAGTTTGTGATCCTGCTGCCATTTTCCTGTCTGACGGTGCAGGCACCGTACCGGTAATCTCCAGTTCCATATGCCGGATATTCCTGCCTGGTATACTGAAGACATAAGCTGACCGGCTCCGGACAGCTTATGGCAGCATGAGCACGCTCTCCTGTCTCAAGGAGATAGGCGTAAGATTCCCTGTCCGTGATGTGTTTCCCATAGTACAGATTTCCCAGCTGTCCATTCGCCATGATCTGAATAATATAACTCACGGACTGGTTGTACAGGTGAAATTCTTTCGCTTGTTCATGATAAATGATAGGCATAATTAGACTCCTTTTATAATTTTCCTCCTGATGTAGCAATTCCTTCTATAAACTGCTTCTGGAATATAAGATATATGATAATCATGGGGATACAGGCCAGCAAGGATGCCGCCATAAGCTCCGGATAGTTTGTTTCAAACTGTCCTTGCAGCTTTGCAAGAGCGGCAGACAAGGGCATGGTATTCTGCTCCGTATTGACCACCAAAGGCCACATCAGCTCTTTAAATCCAAACAGCGCGGTAAAGATACCAAGAGCCACCATGGAGGATTTTGTAAGGGGGGCCATCACATAGAGAAAGGTCTGGCCGATATTGCAGCCGTCAAGCCTGGCCGCTTCCTCTAAGGAAGAGGGAAGCCCCATGTAGGCCTGCCTTAACAGGAAGGTTCCAAAGGCCGTCACAAGCCCCGGGAAAAGCAGACCAAAGGAAGTATTTAGCATTCCCAGCTTACTCACCATTAAGTACTGTGGAATGATAAAGATCTGGGATGGCACCATCATCTGAAACAGAACCAGAGAAAAGGCCAGATTTTTTCCCTTAAAGTTAAGGCGTCCAAAGGCATATCCCGCCATGGTTGCAGTAAGAACCGCACAAATGACACGTTCCACAATGAGCACGAGCGTGTTCCAGTACAGCCGTAAAAAATTCATCTTGCTCACCACCGAAAGAAATGCTTCCTTCCTCCATACAGTTGGAAAGATGATGAATGGATTCATCTGGGTGGCCTCTGATGTGCTTTTAAAGGCTGTTAAGAACATCCATAAAAAGGGCACCAGCATAATGGCGGACCCTACGACAAGGATGAAGTAAACGATACCTGATCTGATTTTTCTATTCTTATCCATAGTTCTCCTTTCCTAGCTATAGTTCACCCATTTTTTCTGGCAAAACATCTGGATCACCGTTATTAAAAGAATCACCAAAAGAAGCAGCATGACAATGGAAGAGCCGTATCCCTTGTTTCCTTCAATAAAGGAATATTTATAGAAAAGATATACCAGGGACTGGGTCTTTCCCAGCGCCGGATTGTTTCTTCCCATCATCATATAGATGCTGTCAAACACCTGCATGGCCCCTATGACTCTTGTCACGGTCACAAAAAACATGGTAGGCGATATTAAGGGCAATGTAATCGTAAAAAACTGGCTGATACCATCCGCACCGTCAATCTGCGCCGCCTCATAGTAGTCCCGGGGTATTTCCTGAAGACCTGCAAAAAACAGCACCATATTATAACCGATCACGGACCAGATTCCTACAACGGCAACTGAGATGAAAGCAATATTGGGATTGGAGATCCAGTTCACTCCGGAAAAGCCCATTCCCCGCAGGATATGGTTAAGCAGTCCGAACTCCGAATTATAAAGCCATCTCCAGACCATGGCCACCGCGGCAGGAGCTGCTACCATGGGCAGGAAATAAATGGTCCGCCATATAGAGCGCCCACGGATCTTTCCATTTAAAAAAACCGCTATCACAAGGGCGATGGCAATGGAAAAGGGGACCTCCACCAATGCATATTTACATGTATTCCACAAAGCCTGCCATACGGTCCCATCACTGAAAAGCTTCCGGTAATTGTCAAAGCCAATAAATATATTGCCTTTTCCAAAAGCTCCTGTCTTGAAAAAGCTTTGATAAATGGTCTGGAAAATGGGGATGATGTTTAAAATGATTAAACCCGCCATGGTGGGCAGCAAAAACATCCACCCCCATAAAAATTCACTTCTCTCCCGCCTTGATACCTTTGATTTTTTGTTCATGCAGACCCTCCGTAATTCTTTGTCAAGCGGATATTCGCAATCCGCTNNCTTACAAGCCTGCCTCCCCAGCCCCTCCTATTCTTGTGCCAGCATGGCATTCATTTCCTGAGCAATGTCCTTGCAGACATCATCCACACTCTTGGCTCCGGTCCATGCATCAATCAATTTTTCATGGCTCATATTGTTCCAGGCAACCGTTGATTTGGAGTATGGCCTGATGACCAGGTCACTCATCATATCTAAGTATGCCTGAAGGTTAAAGCCTGAATATGCCTTTATCCAGTTATCCGTTGTTCCTTCATAAGCGGAAATAACGATTCCAAGGTCAGACTGCTTCTGCTGAGCTTCCTTTGATCCCATGTATTCGATCAGCTTCCATGATTCCTCAGGCATGCCGGTATTGGCGGAAGCCGCCCAGCCCAGTCCATTATAAATGGAGATCCTCTTTCCGGAAGCCGCATCCTTTGGAAGGACTGCAATGTCACAGTTTGCCTTTACGTAATCATTATTGCAAAGCTCCGGAAGCATCCAGGAGCCAGCTGTAATCATGGCTACCTTGCCGGCTTCAAACAAAGCTTCCTCTGTATTCTCTGCCATCACTTCATACGGCGGCGTATATCCCTCTTTCATCAGGTCCGTGATAAACGTTAAGGCCTTAATGGTTCCCGGCTGGTCAAATCCGGAAGATTTCTTATCATCGCTGATTACATAGCCGCCCATATCATAAACGATATTGTTCCAGCCTGCCTGGTCATTGGTGGGCCTTAAGGCAAATCCAAACTGGCTTCCGTCCGCTTTGGTCAGCTTTTTTGCTGCTGCTGCAAAATCATCCCAGGTCCAATCCTTGTTGGGATAGGGGATTCCAGCCTCATCAAACATGGTTTTGTTGTACCAGAGCGCGATGGTATCGATATCCTTTGGCACCGCATACTGTTTTGTACCTTCCCAATTATAGATCTGTACAATGTCCTTAGGGAATTTATCCATTTCCAGCGTCTTGCTTTCCTTGATCCGGTCTGTTAAGTCCAAAAGCATCTCATATTCGGAATACCTTGCAATCTCATTGGAATGCATCCAGAAAACATCGGGTAGAGATCCGCCGGTTGCTCCTGCCTCCAGCATGGTCCAGTACTGTTCCCATGGGGTTACCTGAATCTGTGTTTTAATTCCCGTTTCCTTTGTAAAATCCTTCATAATTTCCGTAAGTCCCGGCTCCTGGTTCTTGTCCCAGATTGCAACCGTCAGGGTCCCCTGAGCAACGGTATTTCCAGATTCACCGGAGCTTTCCGCTGCCTGTGTTGTTTCTCCTGAGCTTGCAGGAGCAGTTTCCTTCCCGGTCTTGCTTCCACAGCCCACCAGTGCTGCTGCCATAACCGCTGCCATTGCTGCTGTTAACCACCATTTACGCTTCATTTTGCTACCTCCCTTTAATTGGTCAGTTTATATAGTTAAAACTGAGTTTACAACCTTTTTTTGTATACTTTTATCGGTTCAATTTTGATTATAAACCCTTTTTCAT
>DJBG01000234.1 GCA_002429965.1 Hungatella sp. UBA5982 | reverse complement strand
GGACCCGTTGGGCCTGTAGGACCCATGGAACAGCAGCCCCGGTTGCATCTGCAACTTTTTTCTGAGCATTCCTGTTTTATCAGCGCCGGGTTATCTTCATGGCTATCACTGGCATTTTGCATATTATGACACCCTTTCTAAAGATTCCTAAAGGAACATATTATAATGTCAGCAATAATACGTTCCATTTTTAAGGAACTATTGATTTTTGCGCGGCTGCAATGATGTTATAATTGCTTTTTAGCCGTTCATTATCGGGTGCATATTTAAGAGCATTCTTTGCGTGTTCCAGGGATTCGTCCAGCATACCCAGCCAATAAGCAGATATGGAGCAAAAATCATCGAGAGTATAATCCCAGGAATATCCCATATTGACAAAGGTCCTTGATTTTTCCTTGATTTTCAAAGCTTCTTTTGTCAAAAAATACNNGTCTTTTAATTCATAGCACATTTTTGAGAACTCCGCATAGGTATCACGAATGTCCGGCACTTCAGCAATGGCTTTATAATACCAGGCGTAAGCCCCTTTCAAGTCTCCTATTTTATAGCAGGATTTTGCAATCCAGCGCATCGCGGCACATCGTTCATCATTCCATACGGCAGCCGGCAAAGCAAGATATTCCTTAAGTGTATCAATGCATTCTTGCCACTGGCTCTTATACATATATTCTCTTCCAAGATAGTACCGCATCCTCTCATCATCCGGAGCCTCCTTCACAGCAAGCTCCAAGAGGGGAAGATATGAACCCCGGGATTTTTCGGGATCCGGGTAATGGCTGAGAATCATTTCTTCGATATATATGGTTTCAACGGGCAAATTTCCCGTATATTGGAGAAACTCATGGACAGGACATTTCCAGCGGAATCCTTGCCGGCTATGCACTTTAAAATAATAAAATTGAATGTCAGGAGTCCCATCTTCCTTAAGACTCCAGTTATAAAGGTATCTTCCCATTTTTGCGGATGGTATGGAACTTTTCGGACTATGATTAAGCCACGCTTCCTCCAGCTTGTTACGCCAGCCTGGCTCAAACAATTCATCTAAGTCCGTACAGACGCAGATGTCTATATCCTCAGGGACATGATCCAGGGAAATATTCCGCGCTGCATCGAACCTCCACGGCTTTACTATATCCACATATACAACCGCGCCACGTTCTTTCAATTTTTCAACGGTTCCATCATCGGAGCCGGTATCAGTGACAACAATTAAGTCAGCCTCACTCATAGAGTCCATCCACTTATCTACAAACCGGACCTCATTTTTGCAAATGGCATAAACACAGATTTTTAGTTTCATGAGGATCCCTCCGCCTTTTCCTGTTTTTTGATCCTGTCCTCGATCATAAGCAGGTTGTTTTGCAGCCTTTTGTTAGAGGAGTCCATGCCTAAGGCTTTCTGGGCATAGTCCTTGGCTTTCTCATACATTCCCATGTTATAAGCACCGATGGAACCGTAATCATACAAAGCAAATCCCCAGCTTTCGGACTCTACCAGATAGCTGCCCGAACTTTTCGTAATTGTTAATCCTTTTTCTGCCATGGCATAGGACAGAGGCCAGTTTTTTTCCTTATAGGCTGATTTTACCAGCGCCAGATATGGCTCCCGGGCATCCGGACATTCTGCCAAAGCCCGGAAAAGCCATGATCTGGCTTCTTTCATATTTCCCTTCTCTTCATAACACTGTGCAATAAAGCGCATGGATGCACTTCTCTCCTCATTCCATCTAGCCGTTGGGATGGAAAGATGTCTTTCCAGTGTTTCAATTCCCTTATCAAAATTTCCATGATACACATATTCTCTTCCAAGCCAGAACACAGATCTGTCATCAAGCGGGTTTTCCTGAACTGATAATTCCAGAAGAGGAAGGTACTGGCTTCTTGGCTTTGATAAATCNNCAGTTTGTTCAGGACCTGCACCGCTGTATTCCATGACCTCATGAACCGGATGTACCCAGCGGTAGTTATTCCGGATGTGGATCTTCTCCATGGGATACTGCTTTTGAGGGGTGCCGTCAGAATTACAGGCAAATGTAAATAAGTATCGTGCACGAGTATATTCCGGCTTCCATTGGTCTTCCAGTTTTTTTCGCCAACCTGGCTCAAAGACCTCATCCAAATCGTTCGAAACACAGATGTCCGCATCCTCGGGGACATGGCTTAAAGCCACATTTCGGGCCGTGTCAAAACGCCATGGCGATATAGTCTCTTCATAAACGATGGCTCCTCTTTCCCGAAGCATTTCAACCGTACGATCGGTTGAGCCTGTATCCGTCACAATGACAGCCTCGGCTTCGGATACGGCATCCATCCAGCGGTCTACAAACTGTTCTTCGTTTTTACTGATTGCATATACGCAAATTTTATATTGGCTCACTTCCACAGACTCCTCCAGACATTTTAATGCCTTACTTTATTCTACTAAATTCAATATATGCATCTTGCAGCCCATCCTGTGATGAAACGGCTTTTATGAGCAAGTGTTTCAAGTACTTTCAATCATAAGTGTCTGTCTATGTGGGGCGAACAAAAAAGCCGGTATAATGCCGGCCCCAGAGTGTAACAAAGTGATTATAAATAATTGAATACAAAGAAGGCAAATACATACAAAGGAAAGGCGCGGACACATCGTATTTAATTCAACATTATATGGATAATATGCAATTCATGCATTCAATATAAAAACAAAATGAGAAGTTCCACCAACTTCTCACTTTTACTTAACCCCATAGACAATTTGAGATTTTTATCTTATTTTGAAGGCTTATAATTAAAAATATCTTTGGTATTCTTCAATAGGAAAAGAATTTTCTAATCCCAGCACTCTTGGCCATAAACCTGTGTCATCAATAATAAAACCCATGATCATTCCCATGTGGCTATGTAAATGCCTGAACTGCGCCAAAATCAAAGTAAACCTATTATATTCACAATCCGGCGGCGAATCCAATAGTTGATCATCTGTTAATTGAGAAAGGTAAGTTTTTATTTTTATATCAATATCAGAAAAATAATGATTTATTTCTTCTCTTAAAAGATATTTGCTTGGAATTACATCTAAGCTGTTCAATTCCTTTTCATGTATATCAGGCTCTGTATAGTCTTTATCTCCCGGATTGACAAACCATAGATCCAGGGAATGAAGCATGTGGTAAATATGTTTCCAACAAGGCATTTCACAATACGCTTTATTCCATAACTCATCTGGTACACAATCAATTACATTTTTCACTTCCCATAAAGCCCGGTATGTCTGGTCTTTTATAATTACAACTAATAAGTTCTCTTCCATATCCATACCACCTTTCAAAATCAATATTGGTCTGTGTTATAACATAATGGGAAATCCACGCAATACGTCTGACTTGTTTTTTCCTATTCAACGGATCTGCAAATAGAAAGCTTGTGAATGTTGCGGATTTTATAATGAAAATATGGATTTAATATCTCTCCGTAATTTTTTAGCAACGGCATTGATCATTAATTCTTCTACCGCCGAAACACTTGCAATAAAACAAACCAGAATAGTCGCCGCAGATAGACCTAATCCGACATAAAGAAATGGAAAGGAAAACAAAGCGATGCCTGTTAGCTTATTCGCATAAGTGTGTAAAAATGCCGGCTGTTTATAGCGTACAAAGCCAACCCCTAACGATACCAGGCGAACAACAGCAATCACAGCTATCCAGGATAAACCCCATAAAGGCAATTTAAAATTGGGAATAAATATAGACAACAGAACTGTTACCATGAAAAGATCTGCAATGCTATCCAGAACCTGGCCATTTTTGCTTGCGGCATTCATCTTCCGCGCAATCATTCCGTCCAGAACATCACTGATGCCGCACAAAAAATAAATCATGAGAAATTGTCCTGAAAATGGTTCTACAACAAGCAAAACCAAGGTTCCTAAAATTCTTGCTATTGTAATTAAATTAGGGATGTTCTTCATCTGAACCTCCAGTACTCCAACAAAATAAGATCCCACAACCTGAAGCCGGCATTACGCCGGCTTATCTTACGGTCCGTGGCTGTACTCACAATTATTATTCAAAAGTCTCCACGCCATATACCAATTCATAGATTTCTTTCTTATATGGCTTGAATTCCTCTTCCGTCATAAGTTTTCCATAACTCATTATCAACAGTGGAATAGGCTTATCGTCAGGCTTTAATGGCATCTGCTCATAGTAAAAGGAATTGGAATGAAATCCCAGCCTTTCATAAAATCCTTCCCTGCTTCTGGTCATGGGATCCTTCTCCGTAATTGGTTCTATTTCCAGAAACACATGCTTTTCCGACTCTTCCATAACCTCTTCCACCAACTGTTTTCCATATCCTTTTCCCCTGCATACTTCCGTTGTGGCCAGATGCTCCATAAAAACACAGGTGGGAAGATCCCAGTATCCCAGAAAGGCCACAATTTTTTCTTCCTCCTCTATTACCCGGACTTTATAACAGGGATTACCGAAAACCCTTTTCTGATCGTCTTTTGTCCGGCGCTCAATACCAGGAAATGATTCCTTATAAATATGGTATATTTCCTCAAAATGGGTCTGCGGGTTCTTTAACAACATAATATCAATCTCCTAATCTTTTATCTATTATTGTTTCTGCCTTTAAGTGTAACATTTCCTGTGAAAAGAAGCAATGGAAAAGCCTGCCCCTTCTTACCGGGGCAGGCTGCTTTTCATTTTATTTAATAGTAATTCTGCCCTGACCTGCAGGATTTGCATAATCAGCACCTACATTGCCGCCTAAATTGCTGCGGATGTAAGTGGAAAGCAAATCTACATCAGTCAAGACATCATCCCGGATTACCTTGCTTCCCTTAAACATGGTCATGCCATCACCGGCAGACTTTAACATGTAGTTATGGGAGGCTACGGTATACGTCTTGTTCACATCAAGAAGGGCGCCGCCTACCATGATATCGGATACCCGGTATGCACCGTTTACTTTCACAAAATTGTCTTTTTCATCTACCTGGACATTGGAGGCCTTGGAGGTATCGATGGTATAGGTAAGACCTGATACATGCAGGAAACCACCGTTCTCCTTCGGGCAGTTCCGGGAAGCCATTTCCAGGGCATCCTTGATCTGCTGGCCGGTTGCCTCTACAACACAACCCATATTACCGAATGGGAACACGGTAAGGGTATCATTGTATGTAATATTGCCGGCCTTAATGTTGGCTCTGATGCCGCCGCCATTGGAAAGGCCGATTTCTGCTCCAAGCACATAGCGGTATGCGTCCGCAGACAGATCACCAAGGTTTGTCTCCGCACTTCTGACCGCACGGTTTCCGGTTGCAGGGTCATTGACCGTAAGCTCAACATCCGTATGTCCGATCACAGTCTTTAATGTCTCATTGTACTGAGCCTGAATCACCTTAATGAATTTGTCTGTATCATAGTCAACGGCCTTTCCGTCAACTGTGACAGCGCTTTTTCCAGGAATTACAAGCTGGATTCCAACAGTCAGAACATTAGGATCCTTGATCTTATCTCTATTTGCTTCATAGATTTCATTCCAACGGTTATAGGAGCCTAATTCTCTCTTTGCGATCCGGCTTAAGGAATCTCCATTTTTTACTGTATAAGCGCTGGTACCTGCTCCTGCCGGAACCTGAGAAACCAGTTCGCTGGAAATCGTTCCATCCATGTGAAGTGTCAGTTTTCCGATGTTCTTTAGCTTTGTACCTGTCTGGGTAAGAAGCACATCCTGGCCATCCTTATTCTTTAAGTACTTTCCATATTCCTCATGGGAATGGCCGTCGATTAATGCATCAATACCTGTGGTATTCTTAATTACGTTATCAGAGGTCCAGCGGTCTGTTGTCCCGTTTTCGCCCAGGTGGCCTACCAGGATTACATAATTAGCCCCTTCCGCTTTTGCACTGTTTACCGATGACTGTATCTGGTTATAGAGTCTTTGTCCATTTTCATCTTCACAAAAACCGTAAATGTAATTTCCGTTTCCATCCTGGAAATAAGCTGGAGTGGATTTGGTAAAGCTTTCCGGTGTGGTAGCACCCACAAACGCAACTTTGGTATCTCCATATGTAAAAATCTTATAGGGAGCAAATACCGTGGAACCAGTCCTTAAATCCATAAAATTGCTGGAATAGTAGCCGCAGCTTAACTTTCCTGCCAGTTCCAGGAAACGGGGCATCCCATAATCGTACTCATGGTTGCCCGGCACTGCAAAGTCATAACCGACCTTATTCATAATGTCGATCAAATACCCTCCATCCGACAACGTTCCAATGGGTGCGCCCTGAATGGCATCTCCGGCGTCAATCAGCGTCACATAAGGAGTCTGGGCCTGCATCTCTTTCTTATAGAGAGCCAGTCCCGCATANNCCCGAAATTATAAACACAGAAAAGGGATGCCTCCTCTGCCTTAAGCTGACACTTTAAGCAGAGGGGCACCCCTCATGACTCAATTATTCCTTTTCTTCGCTTATTTCTATTCCCAACTCCACAAGCTGCTTTGGATCTACATTTGAAGGCGCTTCTGTCATAAGGCAGGAAGCATCTTTTACCTTAGGGAATGCGATCACATCCCGGATGCTGTCTGCACCTACCATCAGCATGACCACACGGTCCAGACCGTAAGCAAGTCCAGCGTGAGGCGGAACTCCATATTTAAACGCCTCCAAAAGGAAGCCGAACTGATCCTGAGCCTGTTCCTTTGTAAAGCCCAGCACTTCAAACATCTTGGACTGGATATCGCTCTGATGGATACGGACAGAACCTCCGCCAAGTTCCGTACCGTTTAACACGATATCATATGCTTTAGCACGGACAGCGCCTGGATTGCTGTCAATTAACGCCCAGTCTTCGTCCATAGGCATGGTAAATGGGTGGTGCATCGCAGTAAAGCGGCCCTGCTCTTCGGAATACTCAAGCAGCGGGAATTCCGTTACCCACAAGAACTTAAAGTCATCCTTTTTCAGAAGATCAAGCTGTCTTGCCAGCTCCAGCCTTAAGTTGCCTAATACGTCAAATACCACTTTATCCCGGTCTGCCGCAAATAAAAGTAAGTCTCCCGGCTTTGCCCCCATTGCATCTGCCAGAGTGTGAAGCTCTTCCTCTGACATGAATTTTGCAAAGGAGCATTTATAGGTTCCGTCTTCATTTACAGCCAGATAAGCCAGACCCTTGGCACCAAAGCCTTTTGCATATTCCACCAGGGCGTCGATTTTCTTACGAGGCATAGCTCCCTGTCCTTCGGCATTGATACCGCGGACAGAACCGCCGTTTTCAAGTGCGCCTTTGAATACTGCAAATTCCGTATCCTTTACTACATTTGAAACATTTTTAAGTTCCATTCCGAAACGCATATCAGGCTTGTCAGAACCAAAGCGGTCCATGGCTTCTTTCCAGGTTATTCTCGTAATCGGAAGCTGGATATCAAATCCAGTGATTTCCTTAAATAATTTCACTAACAGCCTTTCATTGACTTCCAGCACATCTTCCACATCCACAAAGGAAAGCTCCATATCGATCTGGGTAAATTCCGGCTGTCTGTCAGCACGTAAGTCCTCGTCACGGTAGCATCTTGCCAGCTGGAAATAACGGTCATAACCGGAACACATCAGCAGCTGCTTAAAAAGCTGGGGAGACTGGGGAAGTGCATAGAAAGATCCTGGGTGGACACGGCTTGGAACCAGATAGTCCCGGGCGCCTTCCGGAGTGCTCTTAATAAGAGTCGGTGTTTCGATCTCTAAAAAGCCCTCTTCCGCCAAAAATGCCCTTGTTAAGGTAGCAACCTGGCTTCTCACCCTGATGTTCTTCTGGATATCCGGCCTTCTAAGATCCAGGAAACGGTATTTTAATCTCAGTTCTTCCTTTGTCTTGCTGTTCTCTTCGATGGGGAAGGGAGGTGTTTCGGATTCGGAAAGGATCCTTAAGCTCTTTGCCCGTACTTCAATGGCACCTGTAGCCAGGTTTTCATTAACGCCTCCTGCCCTTGTTTCCACTTCGCCGGTCACTGCGATGACAAACTCGCTTCTTAATTTTTCAGCCTTTGCAAAGCTCTCAGCTCCGCAATCGCTTTCCTCAAAAATGATCTGCAGAATTCCGGAACGGTCTCTTAAATCAACAAAAATGATCCCTCCCTTATTTCTGCTTTTCTGTACCCAACCCATAACCGTTATTTCACTGCCCACATTGGCCTTTGTAACCTCTGTGCATCTATGGGATCTTTTTAAGCCTAACATTGACTCTGCCATAATTTCCTCTTTCCTGCCCAAAGGGCATATAAATATGCCCTTTGGGCGTTCCTCCTGATATATTTACTTAAGTGTATCGCTTAACGAACTTCCTTGTAAAACTCTTTAAACAGCGTATAACCTTCCTTCTGAAGGCTTTCTTTCTGGAACTTTTTATTTTTGTTCATCTGGGAAACCAGAACGGTCACGCCTTTTGCCCGTTCTTCCATTGCCTCTTTGATCGCTCCGTTCATCACATCATCACTTACACCCTTTTCGATTAAAAAGGCCACCTTTTCTTCTTTTCCGGGAACCGTAAAGCCCTCATCCATCAGGATGGTGATGATCCGCTCAAATCCAATGGAAAAACCGCAGGCAGGCGTATCCATGCCTGTGAATTTTCCGATCATCTTATCGTAGCGGCCGCCGCCTCCTACGGAGCCAGGAAAACCGTCTACCTGGATCTCAAAAATGGTTCCGGTGTAGTAAGACATTCCTCTCACCAGGGTGGGATCGAACACGATGTGAAACTGGCTGGTGGAAATCTGGCTTACACTGTCAATAATAGCCGCCAGGTTTTCCGCCTGTTCCTGATCCATCGCATCCTTTAAGACGTTGCCCAGACTGCGTACTCCGGCAGCATCCGGGGTCGCCGACTCAAAAAGAGATAAATATTTTTTGATTTTTTCCTCATCATAACCTGCTTCTGCCAGCTCCCTTGCCACGCCATCCATACCGATCTTGTCCATCTTATCCAGAATGATGAACACCTGGTCGTAAGCTTCTTCCGGGAAGCCGCAGAAAGCAGCCATTCCCTTTAAGATATTCCGGTCATTGATCCTTACCGTATATCCCTTAAAGCCAATCTTTCCAAGCAAGGTTGTGGTAGCCAGGATCAGCTCGATCTCCGCAAGCCTGGTGGAATCTCCCAGTATGTCGATGTCGCATTGGACGAACTGTCTGAAACGCCCTTTCTGGGGACGGTCCGCCCTCCATACGCTTCCCATCTGAAGAGATTTAAAGGGGGCGGTCAGGGCCGCCGCGTTATTGGAATAATATCTGGATAAGGGAACGGTTAAGTCGTACCGGAGACCGCTGTCAACCAGATCGCTTTCCGTCTGTGCTGTCTCCAGATTTAACTTTTCTCCCCGCTTCATGATCTTAAAAATCAGTTTTTCATTATCTCCGCCCTGTTTGCTGGTCAGATTCTCGATGTGCTCCACACAGGGAGTCTCGATGGAATGAAAGCCGAAGCCGCCATAGGTTTCACGTATCTGGTTCATCACATATTCCCGTACCTGCATTTCGGCGGGAAGAATATCCTTCATTCCGGTAACCGGTTTCTTTTTTAATGCCATCTCGTTCACTCCATTATTTTCTAAATTTTATAGGGAAATGCCCTACGGGCATATAGGAAACACCCTTCGGGTATACCTCTATGCCCAAAAAGCATGGGCAGGAATTATGAAATCATGCCTCTATTGTAAATTACATTTCTAATTTTGCAAGCATTTTTTCTTTTCTTTCCAGCATTTCGTCGATTCTAGTTATATACTGTTCCACATCCTTGACATTTTCCACCCGCTCCAGACGGTTCTCTGATGGGAATACCACCTTTGTAGTGGTTCCTGCCCCGCAGGCTATAATTGTCTGCATTTCTTCCATAATTAAAATATTATAGATGCAGGCTTTGCCTGGAAGGGAATAGCCGACATTTTCAAAATTTCCGGCCATGTTTTTCTGACGGTAAAGGTAATACGGCTCCTGCCCCATGCTTCTGGCATAGGAAGCGGTCAAATCTATCATTTCCTGGGTATTGGTGATTTTTAAATCCCCGTACTTATCCTTAAACATGTTAAGGCGAGCCGCACGCTTAATGGCAAGGGAATGAACCGTAATGCCATCTGGCCCAAGAGCCTTTATTTCCTCCATGGTGCGGGTCACATCATCCATATCCTCTCCCGGCAGGCCGATGATTAAGTCCATGTTGATATTGTCAAAGCCCAAAGACCTTGCCATGGAATACCGGTCTTTTACCATATCCACGGTGTGCCGGCGTCCTATGATATCCAGAGTTTCCTGCTTCATGGTCTGGGGATTGATGGATATTCGGGTCACGCCATGGTTTTTTAGAACCTGAAGCTTTTCCATGGTAATACTGTCCGGACGTCCGGCTTCCACGGTAAATTCCTTTACCCCGGTAAAATCAAAGGTTGCTTTCAGCCTGCTTATCAGCTGATCCAGATGAAGGGCTGAAAGGGAGGTAGGCGTACCACCGCCGATATAAACCGTATCCAGGGCCCTGCCTTCCATTTTCTCTGCCGTATAATCCATTTCCTTAAATAAAGCTTCCAGATACTGTTCCATGCGTTTTTCCCATTGCCCGATGGGAAAAGAAGTAAAAGAGCAGTAAAGGCAGGTAGTGGGGCAGAAGGGAATACCTACATACAAGCTGTAGCCGCGGCTGTAATCAATGGCGGAAATGAGTTTCATCTCCCGCCTGGCAATCTCCAGGCTTAAATCCACTTTTCCGTCACTGGTTAAATAGGTATCCTTCATGTATCTGCGGGCGTTCTCGTCCGTATACCCTTCCGAAAGCTTTGTCATAGCTATTTTGGTTGGCCGGATTCCCGTTAAAGTTCCCCAGGGAAGTTCTTTCCCCGTAATCTCACGGACCATTCCATAAAGCATCCGTTTGATCCGGTTCTTGGTTTCAAATCGGTCTGAATAATCCACAGAACTGACCCGGGACTTTATAGTCCCCGTCTCAAAATCCTGGATCATCAGCTCAAAGGAANNTTCCGGGCTTTCCTTGTGGACAAAGCCCTCTCTCGGATAAAACGCCATTAAAAGCTCCCTGATATCCTGCTCAAAGGATTGGTCGTCTAATATTAATCCTATCATGTTTTTTCCTCTTAATGCTTCCTATCCTCTGTATAATGCCACCGGGTTGTATGCTTTCTCATGACCAATTGTAGTCGCTTCCCCATGGCCCGGATAAACAAGGATATCGTCAGGCAGGGCAAAAAGCCGTTCCTTTATGGATCTTAAGATCATGGACTGGTCTCCCGTAGGAAAGTCCGTTCTCCCCAAAGACTCCAAAAAGAGAGTATCCCCGCTTATGAGTATGTTTTCCGATTCTATCAGATAGCAGACCGAACCAGAGGTATGGCCTGGGGTAAACAAAACCTTAAAGGTCATTCCTGCAAGGGAAAGTATGGCTCCATCCTCCTCATATCCGTCCGCATGAACCGTATAAGCCTTGCCAAAAGAGGAAGACAAATTGACAGACGGATCGGAAAGCATCTCTTTTTCCTTTTCTCCGGCATAAATCTTCACCTCAGGAAATGCCTCTGTCAAATCCTTAACAGCCAAAATATGGTCAAAATGCCCATGGGTCAGTAGAATTGCTTCCGGAACCAGAGAAAGTTCCCGGCACATATCCAGGATATATGCCCCGTCTGCGCCCGGATCCACGATTACCGCCTTTTTAAGGGATTCCCGGTATATCACATAGCAGTTGGTTCCAATCTGGCCTACAGGATAAGTCTTTATTCTGAAATCACTCATGCTTTTATCTCCTATCTAATACTATCTTTATGTAACAAGCATATTCATTGGGCCCAGTGCCCGCGCAAAAAGAGAAAACTGCGTTATCCCGCAGTCCTCTCAATGTCTATGACTCCTTCGATTTGTCTCAGCTTATCAACCAGTTTGCCCAGCTCCTCCACGCCATGAATATCAAAGGTCATGGTAATGGTTGCCTTGCCCTGCTTGTTGGTTCTGGAGTTCATGGAGGTGATATCGATCTGCCTCTCTGTAAACACCTTGGATATGTCGACAAACATGCCGATCCGGTTATTGGCAAATATCTTGATCTCCGAGGAATACCGCTCCTTGGTGTCATCGCCTTCCGCTTCCTGCCATTCCGCGTCAATGAGACGGTTCCGTTCGTCCTCAGGAAGATTTAAGACGTTGACGCAATCTGTCCTGTGGATAGAAATCCCTCGTCCGCGGGTCACAAAGCCTACGATCTCATCTCCCGGCACCGGGCTGCAGCACTTGGAAAAGCGGACCGCAAGATCGTGGATTCCTTTTACCACGATTCCGCTGCTGGAACGCCTCTTGACCGGCAGCCTGTTGCCCATATCCTCTATGTCATTTAATATACTGTTGTCCGTAACGTCCTTCTTAAGCTTCTTATTCCGCTCATCCACCATCTTATTGATGACCTGGCCCTCTTTTAGGCCCCCGTGTCCTATGGATGCAAGAACGGATTCCCAGTCACGGAACGCATAACGCTTCATGACCTTTTCCTGGTATTCCGGCTTGCTGATCTCAGAATAAATGATTCCCTTTGTCTTACAGTAGCGGTCCACCATTTCCTTGCCGCGAAGGATGTTATCTTCTTTCAGTTCTGTCTTAAACCATTGGTTGATCTTGTTCTTGGCCTGGGTGCTTTTCACTATATTCAGCCAGTCACGGCTGGGGCCCCTGCTGTTCTGGGAAGTGATGACTTCCACCTGGTCGCCGTTCTCAATCACATATTCAATGTTCACCAGTTTTCCATTGACCCTGGCTCCCACCATCTTGTTGCCTACCGCACTGTGTATGGAATATGCAAAATCAATGGGCGTGGAGCCAGCAGGAAGATTCTTTACATCCCCGGAGGGGGTAAAGCAGTAAACACTGTCGGAGAATAAATCCAGATCTCCCTTTACCATGTTTAAGAATTCCTTGTTATCGGACATATCCTTCTGCCATTCCAGGATCTGACGCAGCCAGCTTAGCTTCTCTTCCTCTTTGCCTGCTGCCACCTGTCCGCTTCCGCTCTCTTTATACTTCCAGTGGGCGGCAATTCCGTATTCAGCGGTACGGTGCATATCATAAGTACGGATCTGGATCTCAAAGGGCTGCCCATTGTTTCCGATCAGGGTGGTATGAAGGGACTGGTACATGTTGGGTTTCGGCATTGCGATATAATCTTTGAAACGGCCTGGAATGGGCTTATACATCTCATGGATCACTCCAAGGGCAGCGTAGCAGTCCTTTACGCTGTCAACGATAATGCGCACCGCAAATAAGTCATAAATCTGGTCCAGAGTCTTGTTCTGGTTCACCATCTTTTTATAGATGCTGAAAAAATGCTTCACCCGGCCATCCACCCGGCCTTCGATCCCGCCGGTCTTTAAATGTTCCTGTACCTCATCTACAATGCTCTTTACAAAGAATTCCCTGGCATCCTTTTTTAAAGATATCTTCTCCGCCAGCTCATAATATATTTCCGGCTGCAGATATCGTAAGGACAGATCGTCAAGCTCGATCTTTATTTTGGAAATACCAAGGCGGTGGGCAATGGGAGCATAGATCTCCATGGTCTCCTTTGCCTTTTCCTTCTGTTTTTCCGGTTTCATGTACTGAAGCGTCCGCATGTTGTGGAGGCGGTCCGCCAGCTTGATGATGATGACACGGATATCCTTTGCCATGGCTAAAAACATTTTCCTTAAGTTCTCAGCCTGGATCTCCATCTTATCCATGGACCAGGATATCTGGGTCAGCTTGGTGACGCCATCCACTAAAAGGGCCACCTCTTCCCCGAATTCCGCCTTCAGTTCATCTAGGGACATGATGGTGTCCTCTACCACATCATGAAGGATCCCTGCGGCAATGGTCTCTTTATCCATCTCTAAATCAGCAAGAATAATTGCAACACAAAGAGGGTGAATGATATACGGTTCACCCGATTTGCGCCTTTGGTCCTTATGCGCTTCATCCGCAATATGATATGCTTTTTCTATCATGGTGATATCATCGGAAGGGTGATATCTCCTTATACTGTGGACCAGCTCTTCATAAAGTAAGTCCGGGCTGGTAAAATCAGCCGGAGCTTCCAGATCCACATCCACCTTCCGCTTCTCCGGACGTTCCTTTTCGAAAGCCGCCAAATTATTCTTTTCCATTATTGGATTATCTGCCATATGCCGTCACCTTTTTGTAGCATTCCTGGTTTTCACCTATTTTTAAACGTAGTTATCATTCATTATAATTATTATTGTCGAAAAATGCAAATATTTTTTCTTTCTCCCCTTCATTAAGGAAAGCTCCTTCCAGCGCATAACGGTTCATTTGTCTTAGATCCGCCTCTGTAAACCCCATGTGTTTCTTAATGAGCTCTGCCTCTTTTTCCAGTGTGGTATCTGAAACAGTCATGTTATCCGTATTGTATGTAACCCGGATTCCCCTGTCATAAAAGGCCTTTAAGGGATGCTCCCCTATGGAGGGAACGGCCCTTGTCTGAAGGTTGCTGATCACACACATCTCTAAGGTAATCTTTTCCTTTTTTAAAAGGTCCATACATGCCTCTGACTTGATTGCGGCACATCCGTGTCCGATTCTTTTTGCTCCGCAATGGACCGCTTTTATGATATTTTCATAATCACCGCACTCTCCTGCGTGTATGGTAAAGGGAACGCCGTTCCGGCCGGCCTCTTTAAACAGGGGCTCAAAATGTTCCATGGGGATCAGCCCTTCCGGCCCTGCAAGGTCTACCCCAACAACACCCTTTCCAAGATAAGCCCTGGCAATTTCAAAGGTTTCCTCATTTTCCCGGTCAGGCCCGTTAACCATGGCGCAAAGAAGGAGCCCCGCCTTCATAGGGGATCTGGCTGTTCCCTTATTTATTCCTCTAATTACCGCTTCCACCGCCCTTTCCATGGTCAGTCCTTTTCTCATATGAAGCTGGGGCGCGAAGCGGATCTCACTGAGGATAAGGCCCTGGGTGGCCAGCCGTTCCGTTAAATGAAAGGATGCCAGCTCCAGTGCTTCTTCCGTCTGAAGCAGCTGTCCCGGCAGATCAAAGCACTTTAAATAATCCACAAGGCTCTCACAGTTTTCCCCTGCTATGAGGCTTTCCCTTCCGCCCTGTCCTTCANNGTCCTTCAAAATCATATCCGATCTGCTCTGCAAGCAGCCTTACCGTTTCAATGGATAAGGAGCCGTCCAAATGCAGATGGAGGTCTGTTTCCAGTAGTTTCATAACGATTCCTCCTTTACTCAATAAAAATATCTTATCATATTACAGGAAAAGTAACAATTATTTCGTAATATACTCCTTCCGCTTAATGCTGCAATGAGGATCAGCCAGATGCTTATACTGAAAGGAGAAGCTTTTTTAACAGGCCATCTTACTATCCTGCTCAAAATGAAGCGCTTTCATGAAATAAAAAACGTGCCCCATAAAAAAAGGGCACGTAAACCATACGTTAAGAGGAGAAGCACGATGTCAGCCATCAGGGTGCCATATGCGGTTCCATGGAATTTCCCCTTTTGAAGCCGCACTGCTTAAACAATGGCACAACTGCCTCAAAGGATTGTATGCTGTATTCATATGCCGCAATTTTATCAACCCCATCACCGACTTCGTCCAGATCATAGGGATTTCGAAATGCTGCCGTAACCATTGGTATCTTTAACTTTTCCAGTTCTTTTGCAAGGGAACTCTGTCCACGGTTTAAATGCCCATTGTAGGTGCCAAGCACAAGATTTGTATATCTCTTACTTTTTACCTTTTCCAGTATTTCGTTTATTTCCCTTGAATCCGGATCTATGGAAAAAGAATACGCATCTCCTCCAAACCTTTCCTGCATAAATGCTGCAAACAGCAGATCTTCCATCACACGGCTGGAAGCCAAAGTGGAACGATAGGCGTAACAGCTTAAAAATACAGGATTTTCTCCCATAAGATGGCTATATCCCCTTTCCCGGTTCGTAAACCGTATGCTGCAGCGAAACAGTGATTTTACAAACTCTCCCGGTTCCTTTAGGGATTTCTTTCCCCCATCTGCATCGGGTGCCGCATATCTTTTTTTGTATGAAAGGATCCGTTCCACGGCATCATCTATCCGGGATATGGGAATCTCGCCGGATTCTACTGCCTGTTCTATTTCCCTGGCCGCTTCCGCTGCAAGACCTGCCGTATGGGAAATGAAGATCAGATCCACACCTGCCATAATGGCCTTTCTGGCTCCGGAAGCAGTCCCAAAATATTCTTTAATGGCATTCATTTCCAGGCAATCGGAAATCACAAGCCCCTGAAACCCCAGCCTTTTTCTCAGTATTCCCTGGATCATGGTTTCTGACATGGTAACCGGTAAATTTTCCTTTTCAATTCTTGGAAACAGAATGTGGGCAAGGGTTACTGCTGTGGCTCCCCGCCGGAAGACTTCTTTAAACGGAATCAGTTCCTCCTGTTCCAGCTCTTCATAGGATTTCCGGATGCAGGGCAGGGAAAGATGGGAGTCCACTGCCGTATCGCCATGTCCTGGAAAATGCTTCACCGAACACATGATTTTGGAATCTAAATATCCTTTCACCATTTCACAGCCAAATTCGGCTACCACGGCCTTATCCGGTCCAAAGCTTCGCACACCGATTACCGGATTATCCGGATTGTTATTAATATCCAGAACCGGAGCCAGATTGAAATTGATCCCCAGCTCCCTTAATTCCTGCCCTGTAAGAAGTGCCGCCTCATATGCGTTTTCCTTATCTCCGGTCTGTGCAAGAGCCATTGCTCCCGGTATGCTGACCGATCCTTCCGGAAGTCTTCTTACTACTCCTCCCTCCTGGTCGATGGTGATAAAGGCATATTCTCCGGTTTCTTCCTTTACCAGCTTTTGAATGGAATCACAAAGTCCCTTCAGCTGGTTCCTGCTTTCAATGTTATGGGAAAACAATATAACGTTCCCAACTTTATACTCTCTCACCAGCCGTATCATGTCTTCACTTAATTCCCCGGATGGAAAACCGGCCACAATCATTTGTCCGATCTTTTGTTTTAATGTCATTTCCCCCATACTAAAGTCACCTCTTTCATTCATAAAGATGATATGCTTTTTTGCGTTCTGAAAACGCTTTTGCATCACTCTCAAATCCGGCCAGCAATTCTTCTTTTGAAGCTGTTTTCTCTGTCAGCTGATCTGATCCGAACAAAAGATCTTCCATTCGCCTGGTGCTTCCCTCATAAGGATCCAGAAAAGCAAAGCGGTCTTCATAAATTGTCTTTATTGCATCAAGAAGCTCCAGACCGCAGACCGTGGACCGGAAGACCTGGCTGTCCGTAACGTGAATATGGATTCCTTGGCAGGCTTCTCCCTTAAACTTTGAAAAATAGGGGGTGAAATAAGCCGGAGAAAACAACACGCCGGGAAGCTTTTTCTCTGTCATATGCTTCACAAGCTTACCTGCATCTATGAATGGCGCACCGATTATTTCAAAAGGCGCCGCAGTTCCCCTTCCTTCTGATATATTTGTTCCTTCAAAAAGGCAGGTTCCTGCATACACCAGGGCAGTCTCATATCTTGGCATTCCCGGACTTGGCATCACCCACACATGGCCGGTTTGCGGATGCATGGTATGCCTGTTCCAGCCCTCACAGGGGATTACCGTCAGCCGGCAGCCAAGGTTTTTCTCCGCATTTACCATAAGGGCCAGCTCTCCAACCGTAAGTCCATAGCGCATACACAGGGGATATGCCCCTATAAAGCTTTCAAATCCGGGCTTTAAGCAGTTGCCCTCCACCCGCCCCCCAAGAGGATTATAGCGGTCCAGTATAATAAGTTCTTTTTTATGCCTTGCGCACTCTTCCAATGCATAGATCATCGTTGATATAAAGGTGTAATATCTGACCCCAAGATCCTGAATATCATATACTACAGCATCTACCTGATCTAACATTTCCCTGGTCAGCCTCTTTGAATTTTTCCGGTACAGGCTATATACCGGCAATCGGGTATCCGGGTCCAAGTAGTCCTCAATATCACCGCCTGCGCCTAGNNCTCCGGCCCAAACAGGGCTGTCAGCCGGTATTTTTTATGTAGTATGTCTATCGTAGAATTTAAATACCTGTCAACGCCTGAAATAGAAGTGATCAGACCCAGACGTTTCCCATCAAAGACCTTATTCCAGCGGTCCACACAATCGATCCCGTTTTTCACCATATTGAACCTCTTTATAATTCTGATAGAATAACCCTTTTTTGTTCCTGATCCACATCAAATGCCTCTGCGTACCCGGTTCTTGCCAGACAGCCGTTTACCCTCATGAGATGCTCATAATACTCTTTATAGGGAAAAGATGGACTATGCACGGCAAACCAATGGGTGTCAATGGCTTTTTTCCATAGTTCAAATCCTTCTTTTGATACTTCCAGATAAATATATTTTTCAAAGCCAGCCGAATCTTCCCAGTTTTCCGCATAGTAGGGTCCTTTTGCAAAATGTGCGCTGTTTTCTCTTTTAAGCCCGGAAAGTCCTGCAAAAAACTGAGCATCCTTTACGATCCTATGGGTTGTTTCATGATCCTTGTGCATGCTGTTCTTCCAATGGGTCAGCAATGCAGCGGGCCNNGGGCCGGTATTGCCGGATTGTATCACAAAGCTGAAACCTTACCTCTTCATTATCCGGCAATTCTCCATCTGTATAAGGAAAAACCACTGCCTCCCCTCCCAGCATTCCGGCAAAGGAGACGGCTTCCTTTTCTTTTTGTATTCTGTATTCTTCCACTGGCATATCAGGCGGATTCCCTCTTTCCCCGCCGGTCAATGCTACGGTAACGATCTGATAACCCTTTAATGCCATAGTCGCCAGAAATCCGCCGCTTGTCAGCTCCGCATCTCCCACATGGCCTCCTACCGCCATGATGCACTTTCTTTTCCCGTTCATCCGTCTTTCCATTCCTTCCTCATATCCGCCCAGGTCCTCACGATCCGGAATCCTGCGGCTTCATAAATATTTCTTGCCGGATTATTTTCCCCGGTAAAAAGACTCATAAAATCTGCTCCCATTTCCTTCAGGCTTATGCATAACCTGCAAAACAGGACCGTTGATATCTTTTTCCCCCGATAGCCGGGATCCACGCCGATTCCGCAAAAATATCCCCTTCCGCTCTCTTCTACATCCAGCGGCCCTGTAAAGCCGATCACCTTGCCATTGTGTGCTGCGATCAGAATGGGACGGCTGTTTTCTCCCTTTGCCGTTTCCCCCAGAATGTCTCTCTCCCACAAAGGATTCTGGAACTTATGCATCATTGCCTCCATGCCGTAATGCCTGTGAGAATCATAAACTTCAATCGTAATGTCCTCTTTTTCCAGCCCCTCTGCGATGACTGCCGCAAAATCCGGCACAGAATAGTCATCAAGGGCCAGATAATAGCTGTTCTGCATGGCATAATCCCGGTACCTGCAATTTTTGAAGAAAAGGTAGGCATTGCTTCCCACATCCACTCCCGGAGCATTGGGATGATCTGCCGTCTTTTTCCCTGGAATATACCAGGAAAAGGTCATGGGATTAAAAAAAACAATTTCTATCCTGGAAACTCCGCTTTCCTTCCGTAGTCTGTCTTCCAGACAGGCAAGCATTGTTTTACCGATTTCCTGTCTCTGCATTTCCTTTTTTACAGCAATCATGGAAAGATAGGCTCTGCTCTCGCCGCTTAAAAAGCAGCCGGATGCAAATCCCCAGCCATGTTCCTCCAGAATGGTGATTTTGTGTACTTCATCTGCCTGGTTTTCCATAAAAAATCTGCAAAAGTCACTCTGGTTTTCAAAGGGCCGGAACAATACCTCTTTTGCCCGGACCGCATCATCAAACAATTCATAGGCAGTTCCTGCATTCTCATTGTTCAGATCCAAAAATATCATTCAATTCACTCCTTATGGCCGAAAAACTGAGGCAGATATTCTTTATGAGCTTCCAGCAGCTCGTAAAGCACAGCCTTTGCTTCTTTCTGGGAGCCAACAAGGGGATTGATCATAAGTGCCATCAGGGCCTTCTGCGGGGTTCCGGTTATGGCCGCACGGCACCCGGCTATTTCAAATGATTTGATCTGCTGCAAAAGACCGTTGACCGTCCATGGCAGTTCCACACCGCTTACCGGAACCGGTCCTTCCTTTGTGATCCTGCAGCTGACTTCCACGATCTCATGATTCCTGAAATTTTTTATGGCACCTCTGTTTACGGTGTTTACCACCTGAATATCTCCCTTGTCATTATAAATGGAATGGATCAGATTGCATGCCGAATCACTGTAATAAGCACCGCCCCGCTGGGAAAGCAATTCCGGTTTTTCATCCAATCCAGGATCCTGATAAAGCTCAAACAGCTTTTTTTCCACCTGTTCCACAAGTTCAGCTCTGGTTTCATGTTTTTCATATTTTTCCAGGGCTTCTTCCAGATATTCTTTCGCCATATAATAATATCTGTGATAGNNATTTATAAAATCATTGTCCCAGCTGACTGCCTTTATATTCTTCACAACGCCGCCTTCCCCCCAATGGCTGACCACGTCTTCCGTTATGTCCTTTCCATCTGCTTCCACTTTAGTCACGTAAACCATATGATTCAGACCACCCATGGTGTCTTTCACCTCTTCCATGGGCCTGCCAAGCTGATCTGCCACCGCTTTATGCATGCCGTAAGGTACGTTGCACAGTCCGATGAAGTTCCGGAAGCTGCTGTAACGGTTCACTCCTTCCATGACCATGCCCACCGGATTTGTAAAGTTGATCAGCCATGCTTCCGGGCACAGTTCCTCCATGTCTTTACAGATATCCAAAATAACCGGTATGGTTCTCATTCCCTTGAACAGACCGCCTGCACCATTGGTTTCCTGGCCAAGAAGTCCGTGCTTTAAGGGGATCCTTTCGTCTTTCACTCTGGCCTGCAGCTGTCCCACCCGAAGTTGGGTTATGACAAAATCAGCCCTGGAAAGAGCCTCTCTCCGGTCCAGGGTTGTATGGATCTTCATTGGAACTCCTGCTTTTTTTACCATACGATTTGCAAATTCAGCTACAATCCGTAGTTTTTCCTCACCCTCAGGGATATCCACCAGCCACAGCTCCCTTACAGGCAAGGTTTCGTACCTTTTTAAAAATCCATCCACCAGCTCCGGTGTGTAACTGGACCCTCCTCCGATTGCCACGATTTTCACACCTTTTTTCATGACTGAACGCCTCCTTCTCCGCTTTGCAGCAATAAATACAGGGCCCCCATTCTCCCTGCCATATTTCCCTGCTCACAGGCCTCTATGGCCGTATATGGTTCCAGATGGGGATACAGGGCATATACCGCTTCTTTCATATCCCTTATAAATATCTCATTTTCACTGATCCCCCCGCCGATCAGCAGTATTTTAGGATCCACCGTGACAGCAAAGTTGCCGATCACCATTGCGCCCTTGTAAAGCCATTCCCGGTATACCTGGTCAATGTCCGGGTGGTCCAGATGGTTGAATATATACGTTCCGTCCACCTCCCTGCCAAGGATCTCCGATACTTTTCTGACCAGAAGAGAGGTCGCTCCTGCCCCTTCCGCCGCCGGCTTTCCGTCTACATCCCGGAGGCAGACTCTGGTAAATCCCACCTCGCCGGATTTAAAGTGGCTGCCCCGGTATAATTCCCGGTTTATGATGATGGCACCGCCAATCCCGGTCCCAAAGGTGACCATACAAATATCCTGAAAGCCCCTTCCCGCTCCCCGCACCATTTCTCCCAATGCGGCACAATTGCTGTCATTTTCAAGCACAACGGGAATCGGATATTTCCTGTTTATCTCTTCTTTTAAACGATACGCCCTGAAATTAGCCCCAACGCTGAAATCCGTGTTTTCTCCTGTTACCGGATGAATAAAACCGCCCATGCAGATTGCAATGCCGCTTATCTGATCCACATAGGTCTCCACGATCCCCATGAACTGCGGGAGAAACCCGGCTGGCAGTTTTTCCGTTGGTGTACTTCCTTCATGAAGAACCCGGNNTGTACTTTATGTAAGTACCTCCGATATCAATTGCCAGGTATTGTTTCATATCCGTTCCTTTCCGCTGTCTCCCGTAATATGATCCTGACGGCTCCCTGGGCAGCTTCTCCCCTCATCTTCATGATTTCCAGCTGGGGAAATCTTTTTTTCACCTTTTCACAAAACAGGCGGTATATCTCGTTATTTTTCATTAATACACTTCCGCTTACAACCAGGGAGACCGGAGACTGAAAATGAGTCAGTACGGCTCCCGCCAGCTCCGCCAGTTCCTCCCCGCAACGATCCGAAATCCCGATGGAGGCCTGATCCTTCTCCCTGATCCCTTCTTCCAGCAGGGGAGCCAGGGCGGCGATCTCTTTTTTGCTTCTCCCTGGCTGATACAGCCAGGTGATAAGATCCTCCACCGAATCCACCTTTAGGCTGCGGAATGTTTTTTCCTTCAATACGGTCTGTCCCTGTCTCCCATCCGATGACCTCACTACTGCTTTTAAAATATCCCGTCCAATGGCATAGGCACTTCCGGCATCATCAATGATATGGCCGTAACCGCCGGCCCGGAACTTATCTCCGGACTCATTGATCCCGTAACAAATCGAGCCGGTCCCGGCAATTAAAATCACTCCAGCCGGTTCCTCCAGCGCTCCTGCCAGGGCAGTTTCATGGTCTCCCACCAGCTTTATCACTCCCTGCATCCCCTGTTCTTTTAACTTCCGGGTCAGCAATGCCGCCGTATCCCGGTTGCTGATTCCGGCAGCGCCAATGCAGATCCCTATGCAGTCACTCATATTCATACCGGACTTTTCCAGTTCTATCTTTAAGTCCGCCAAAGTATGTTCTGCCGCTTCCCTGGACTGTCCATTGATGTTTAAAGGCCCTAACCGGAAGTTTTTCATAAGATCGCCATGAAGTCCGGCTACTATTACAGTGGTGGCGGTCCCGCCCCCATCCATTCCTATCACAAACGGTCCGTTCAATTGATTTCCCCCTTTTTCCTTCTGTTATCCCTTCACCGCACCCACCGTTACTCCTTCCAGAAAATATTTCTGCAAGGTAAAGAACAGAATAAACATGGGCAATGCTGAAATCGTTGCCCCTGCCATCATGGGTGAAAAATAAGTGGTATTTGCAAAACTGAAGTTTTTAAGCCCGACCTGAATGGTTTGCATCTGCTCGTTGTTGCAAATCAGAAACGGCCAGAAAAAGGTATTCCAGCTGCTCATAAAGGTCATGATTGCCATGACGGATAAAATTGTTTTAGAAATAGGCATGACAATTTTTATAAGGATCTGAAACTGATTGCAGCCTTCTGTTCTCGCTGCCTCCAAAATGGAGGTGGGAAGGGAGGAAAAGAACTGCTTCGCCATAAATACGTTATAGCAGGTGACCAGGGACGGCACGATCAATGCGGTATAAGTATCTGTCAGTTTCAGCACATTGGCTACCAGTATGTACAATGGAACCTGCGTGACCTGATAGGGCACCATCATCGCAAACAACAGCAGGAAGAATAATATCTTACTACCCGGAAACCTTATTTTTGCAAAAGCATACCCAGCCATTCCGGCAAATACCACATTGCTTATTGTGACGATGCCTGCAACGATCATAGAATTTATGATCCATCGGAACGAGCTTTTGCTGAATCCAAAAAAGAATTTATAAGAATCCAATGTTACATATTTAGGGATCAGAGAATAACTGGCGGCTCCAGTCTCATTTGGCGCTCCAAAGGAAGAGATGACCATGTAATAAATCGGAAACAGAGTCAGGATGGCCAAGAGGAGCAGGATGGCTGTCATTGCCCCGTTTCTTAACATTAATTTATATTTTTGATTGTTTCCATATTGCCTGAATAAACCCATACCAGCCCTCCTTCCTAGTACTCAACATCTGCAGCCATTACCTTAAACTGGAAGACTGCAAAGACCGCGATGATTCCTGCTAATAATAATGCCTGTGCACATGCTTCCCCATAGTTAAAATATTTGAAAGCATTGTTAAATATCAGCAATCCTACCATGGTTGTGGCATGATCCGGTCCGCCCCCTGTCATTAAATACGCCGTCTGAAATGCCTGAAACGCATTGATTACTCCGGTGATAGCCAGAAAAACAGTGGTCGGTTTTACCATAGGCCATGCTACGTATTTGATTCTCTGCAGAAAGGTCGCTCCGTCAATATTGGCAACCTCATAATAGGTGGGATCAATCCCAAGCAATGCGGCCACATATATAATGACAGTAGAACCAAGGCCTGAGAATATTGTCATGATGATCAGTGACAGCATGGCCGTCTGGGAGCTGCCCAGCCAGTTCTGATTCTGGATCCCGATTGCCCGGATCATCGAATTTAACAGGCCGCTTGGCAGAGGATCAAATATCCATTTCCATACAAAAGAGAGAGCTACTCCCGATGCAATCCCAGGCAGATAAAATACTGCTTTGAAAAATGACTGGCTTCTTTTCTTAAAGGGAACCAGCAGAATGGAGATGATGAACGCCACCAGGATAGAGATAGGCACCGTTACGGCCGTATACACGACAGTGTTCCAGATGGATTTAAAGAAAAGTCCGTTTTTTAATGTGTTACTGTAATTGGTCAATCCCACGAACTCTGTTTTTAAGGGCTTATAGGATTGAAAGCTTACAATCGCCGCCTGTACTACCGGATATAATGTAAATATAATAAATGACACAATGGGTACGAATACGAAAACATACCCCCATTTGGCATCATTGTTTAACCGCTTTCTTTTCTTTGCTGTCTGCATACTCCTTCCCCTCTCCCTTTTTTCTAAAAAGCATAATGATCCCGCAGATAAGAAATGGGCATTGGCACCTGTTACGATTACCAATGCCCGGAAAATCATGATTTCCTATGGATCTCATTTCCCATTAATCCATAACACAGCCTTCCTCACCAAACGCCTCTACTGCAGCCTTTTTAATGGCTTCGTGCATCTCCTCCGGGGTGATTTCTCCTGCTAACAACCCCTGGAATTTTGGCAAAATAACCTCTTCCTCAATCTTTATCGCCTTTGCCCCTAAATCAGCCGGGATGTCAGGTCTGGCTTCCGCCACTTGGGAGGCAAGATTTTTAACTGCTTTTGTATTGTTCTCATTTTTTCCTTCCATTGAAGGAAGGGAGGCAAATGCTTCTTCTCCGGATTTACATACGGGGCTGATATAAAGTTCCTGACAGGTTTCTGCCGCTCTTTTTCCGCTCGCCAGGAAATAGGCGGCCTTTGCTACGTTCTTTAAATGATCCGGGCTTGGTTCATCCTTGCCGCGGAAACACACATAACCATCTACCGCTCCCTGTGCCTGCTGGTTATTTCCCTGGAATGTAGGAACCGGCAGTACGATGTACTCCACCTCCTGGCTTCCTTCTACTGCACTTCCGTCATTTGCAGCCAGCTTTTTATTATTATCGGTTGCAGACTTTTCAAAAACCGACAGTCCCTTGCCGGTGATCATGGTCTGCCCGGTCAGGAACATGTTCCATCGTTTTCCCGCATCCACGGAGCTTAATTCTTTCGGCATGGAGCCATCATCGATTAAGGCTCTGATGTCTTTTAAAAATGGAACCATATGACTGCTCGTATATGTATATTTCAAATCCTTGTCAAAGGCGGCAGGCATCCCTGCATTTTTTACAAAGATCGAAAAATAATCCTTTGCCGCTACGCCTGAACAGGCAAAAACAAAGCCGTACCGGGAATAGCTGTCTCCGTTCTTTACAACTCCTTTTTTAATGGCTTCCCGAAATTCTTCATAGGTCCAGCCATTTTTCTGGACTCCCTGCCAGTCAATCCCTGCTTCCTCCAGCATGGCCTTATTTCCGCCGATTGCCTGTACCTCAACATAGGCGGGAAATCCATAAAGCCCGTTGCCGTTTTTGAAATAGTTGATAATATCTGCGTTGTAATCTTCTATCATTTCCTTATCCGCATATTGGGAGATGTCTACCAGCATTTCCGTGTCCAGATATTTCGTGACCCCGTTAGAACCGATGAAGGCAATATCAGGCGGAGAGCCTGCATTTACCTGAACATCCAGCTTTTCCGTAATGTCTTCCCAGCTTGCCGTTGTGATCTGCAGCTCCACATCAGGATTGGCTTCGTTAAATTCCTTTGCATATTCCATCAGTTTATCCTGATAGGATGCAGAAACAGGCGGAAGCAATGCCTTAACAATGTCTTTTCCATTGCTTTGCTGTGCCGCAGTGCCCTTTGCGGTAGTTCCGCAGCCCGCCAGTGTACCGGCGATCATGGCTGCTGCCAACAGTACGGATAGTTTTCTTTTTTTCATGATTTCTCCTCCATTATTTTTATATCTGCTCTATGGCGTAACGCACATGTCCATGTGCCTTTGNNACTTCTCCCTCGCCTCCTCGGCCCTGCATCTTGATAAAATAGATACAATCGCTGTCTTTGCATGGCCGTCTGCATAAGTCAGCGCATCCTGCGCCTCATTCCGTCTGCATCCCGTGGCCTCCATCACGATGTTTTCCGCCCTTTTTATCAGCTTTGTATTTGTTTGTACCACATCCACCATCAGGTTCTGATATGCCTTTCCTATTCCCACCATGCTTGCAGTGGATATCATATTACAGACTATTTTTTCCGCCGTACCTGCCTTTAGCCTGGTAGAGCCGGTCAATACTTCCGGACCGACCACCAGTTCAACAGCGACATCTGCTTCTACCGCCAGAATGGAGCCGGTGTTGCATACAATGGCAGCCGTCCTGCATCCGGTTTTTCCTGCATACCGCAGTCCTCCTAATACATAAGGCGTCCTGCCGCTTGCGGCAATGCCGATCACCACGTCAGCCGCTGTGAGATGAATATTTCTCAAATCTTCCTCTCCCAGGGTCTCGCTGTCTTCCGCACCTTCAACGGCTTTTATAAAAGCACCTTTTCCGCCTGCAATCAGCCCTACCACTTTCTCCGGTTCCACTCCAAATGTCGGCGGACATTCTGCCGCATCAAGCAGTCCCAGCCTTCCGCTTGTGCCTGCTCCCATATAGATCAGCCGGCCGGTTCCTCCAAGACTTTCCGTGCACCATTCCACGATCCGGGCGATTTTTTCCCGCTGGGTTTTCACTGCCTGAATTACCATTTCGTCTTCTTCATTCATAATACGGATTAAATCCAGAGGGGGCATTTCATCCAGATTCATGGTCTTTGGATTTCTGGTTTCCGTTACCATATTAGACAGATCAATCATCCGTATCCTCCTTCCCTTTCCTCAAAGCTGTTTCCATTATATATTTATGAATTCTTTTTGTCAAAGAATTTCAATTATTACGAAACGTTGTTTCACACATTGAAATAATCCATCAAATTTCACCATAATTTTCGACATTTTCCCTCATATTTTTCTACAATTTCCCCTTCTACTTACGCATTTTTATCATTGCATTCTTAAAGAGCATCTTTTTCCATCACCGCCTGAACCTTCTTATCATCTTTTGTTTCATAGTTCCATTAAAAAAGCAGGTCAGAAAGTCTGTAAATATAAGACATTTCTGACCTGCAAAAGCAATGGCGCCGGTCAAGACCATGGAATTAACCCTGCCAAGCTTTGTATTACCTGATTTGTACTACTCCATCCACTATCCACTCTCCATTTGCGTTGACAGCGTAACCGTCCGGGGTGATGGCACTCTTAAACATAGCGCCATATTTGTATTGCGTTGCATGAACATCCGGATTTAAGTAGTAACATTTTCCATTAATCCATTTCCAGCCTATAACCATGGCGCCGTATGAGCCATCATGATTTTCGCTCATGTAGTACCAGCTGCCATCTCCGTCCAGATACCAACCCGAAATCATGTGCCCTTCTGTGTCGAAGCGGTACCACGACACCAGACCATTATATGAACACTGATACCATTCATTTTTCGCATATGTTCCATCTTTCTTAACAGCCTGCCAGCCTCTGGCATTCTGTTTCCATACTACATTGGGATTGGGTGTAACTGTGCTTCCGGAATCCTTATCTCTGCCTGAGTTACTTGGGCGGTCTGGTTTTTCAGGAATTTCTGGTTTTTCAGGAATTTCGGGATTTTCAGGAATTTCGGGATTTTCTGGTTCTTCTGCAAGTTTTACATCGTCTCTGTCACGAATTCGTATACGAGACACAGAATCCTCAGAGTCACCTATGACAGTTCTGGATGAAAGTCCTTCTGCAGACATATATGCACCGATTTCCAGACCCTTTATCACCTTATCCTTAGTAATATATCCGTCGATGAATATTCTTGCGGGCTTCCCTGACTGATCCTGCAGCATAATCGTTTCTACCAGATTATTCGGCGCATCAATGGAAATAACCTTGCCACTTACCGTGACTAAACTGCCAAGGTTCTTGCCCTCATAAGCTTCTTGCGTGGTTTCCTTAACAGGCCCCGGAAGTTCCTTTATATTCGTATCAATTACCATAAGCTTCTCAACTGCCAGCTGTCTCTCTCCTTGATAAGAAGAAGTTTTTCCAAATACCCTGATGGTCTGGCCCGCTCTTATGTCACCGGATACAGGAAAAAGATTAATTCCACCAGTCTCATCCTGCACATAGATACTATCGAAGAAAGCAGTATCTTTATCATAACCAGAAGCGTTGGATGTAGCTATGCCCTCGATTATAAACCGCTCGCCCTCACCAGCCGCCTGCACTTCCTTAATAGGTGTAATCTGCAATTGATTCGTCTTATCTAATAAATTCGCCATAATCTGGTAGTTGCTGTAATCATTGGTGGCCGCACTGTCAAATGTCAGCTGGAAATCGCTCATCGTCGAACATCCTGATAAATATAGTGTAGATGGTTCGCCATCACTAAAATAAAGCTCCTGAGTAGCTGCCAATACAAAACGTCCGTCTAATTTCGCCAATGCGTCTCCTGATAATCCTACGCCGTCTTTATCCAGGCTTTTCGTATCTGCCGGTGCGTATACCAGAGGTGCCGCTCCTGACGGAAGCATGGCGCTGTCTCTGACTGGACTTCCACTTTCATCGATTGCATAAATGTCCGCATTGCCATAGGTGTTGAATTTAAGCCCTGCCTCCACTCCGGTCATATAGGGGTTCAGCGGATTATAATCGGTGCTCAGGATACCAATCACTCTGCCGTCATTGCTGGCAGCGCTCTGTAACTCATCATCTGCAAAACGGAATGCACTTCCAAGAGCTTCCAGGATCTTGTTCTGCTGAGCCGACATATGATCCCCTGCCTTGGACTCATCACCTTTGAAACCATCATATGCCTCATAGGTATCGCTCCAGGCACAGACCATTATCGTCTTGCCGCCCTTTTTAGCAAAAGCTCTGACAGCATCAAGCTCTTCCTCAGTATAGTTCTTATAATCCTCCCGCAGCTTCGTACCATCGCGTCTGGAAGGCGCATTTAACAAAAGTCCAACATATTTGTCGTCCCTTAAAGCGGCTATTAGTTCCTCGCTCGTGTTAAGCGTGACCATCCTGATATTGTAATCCCCCGCTAAGGTGGTGAAATTCCCCATACTGTCCTTATAGTTTCCATTCACATATTCATTATAATGACTGGCATCTATCCCAAAATATTTCATCTTCGAACTGTCACGTACTTCTATTTCCAGAGTAAAGCTGAATGTCTTACGATCGCCATCCAGTTCCATTTGGGCGATGGCTTCTATTTCATTTACTCCTACCTTATCAAGTTTAAACGCTTTGTTTACAGTGTAAGTTCCAAATGACTTTAAATTGACGTTCAGATCTTCACTTTCAAGCACCTTATCACCAGTTTTAAATGTCAGCCTGGTAAGTGTGGCATCTGATTCTTCATTATTGAAAGCTGTGACTGTAAACTTCACCGGATCGCCTGTCACTGGTACGTCTGTATCACAAGTGAAGGAAGATATACCTGCTTTTGCAGCGGAACCATACCACACAGGAGCCGTTACGGCGATATTTTTATCCGCCTGAGTAACACGTATGTAATAATATCCTTTCTTTGCCGGAAGCTCAAAGGTGAACTCTCCGCTATTTCCGGTACCTTCTTTTTTTCCTGCTATTGCGCCGCCATTTGTCACTACTTCTACACTTTTAATGATATCTGACGGATCTGGGTCATCTACGCTTACAGAAATATTCAACGTTTTCACATCATCTGACACATCTAAGATACTTCCCATAAGCTCATCATTCAAAGTATACATGATATTCATGTTTTTATCTTCTGTCGCGTATACACGCAAGTCTTTAAGCGCACTTAAAATCCCTGTCTCAGATAAATCATCTGTGATGACGACTGTCCTGGCCGTATTCGCATTGCCCCAACGCCCTTTATGATTATCCTGATTATTGGAAGGCGCTAAATGCCAGCCCTTATCCAGTGCTTTCGTATATTCACTGTAACTTGGGAAATATCCGCCTGAACCGATAGAACCTTCGCCGTTGCCTACTTCTACTAAAACCATTTTGGCGTCTCTTGCCGGTGTATAGTATGCAAAATCTGAAAATGTACCAAACGTCTTGCCCGGGTGGTTGAACTGTGAAAGATTCGCCAACGGATCTGGATCAGCAGTCAGAATGTCATAGTACGCCTTCATACCTGCATCATTTTTCTTGTCATTGAGCGTGGTATTGTTGCGGCTGACCAGTCCTGATGAGCCAAATGTATTGATGTGGCCGGGACCGCCGGACCATGTCACATCGAAACCGGATAATGCCTTTCTGGAACTGGTTTCGTTAAACGTTCTCGTCTGCTCCCTGTATTCCTCCCATATCGCCCTGCTCTCAGATGTCATAAGATCCGGGTCATTAAGCGCCTCTTTCGGATTGGGTGCATCTTTTGTATCAAAATAGTTGGAATGATCTGTAAAGGATACAAATTGCACATTGTCTTCTTCCGGTATATTTGCAAGATAATTAAGACCATCTTTGACAGACCCGGAACCATCCGAATANNCTTGCCTATGGTGAATTTCCAATTCTCGGTAAAAGACACTTTATCTTCCCGAACGACCGTTACCTGTGCATTATAATTGCCGTCTTCCAGCACCTTAGGCGAAAAAGCATATGTTGCGCTGTCAGCGGCCGTCTCTTTGAGATTCATAGACTGGTCTGTATAAATAGCAGTGCCATCTGCCTTATTGAGAGTGAGACTTACCGATGGGTTACTTCCAATATTAGCCAGTTTGATGGAAATCTCAGGCGCTTTCACGTCTCCTGTCGCTTTATTTCTCTCAGGGGTAACCGCCAGTATCTGCGGTTTGTCATTGATAGCGATAGTAACAATCCCACTCTCTGCTTCGAGACCAGTTTTATCTTTCGCTTTGAATTTTATGTATAAGGCCTGCTGCCCTTTAGCAAAATTTTCTGCCGGAATGACTGCCTCATAGTTGTTCGTATCCTGATTAAATGTCATGGACAGTGACTTGCCCTGCGTATCCTCTGAAGGCCCGAAAAGAACCTCCACACTCGCCACGCCCACATTGTCCTTAACCTGGACGGATATTGGATACTCCTGATCCGGTCTTGCATCAATATAGGTGCCTAAGATAATGACTGGTGGTTTGGTGTCATTTTTCACATAATAGACTGGAAAACCATTTTTCTCTTCTGTGCCGGTGTATAGCTGAATCGTTTGATTATATCTGCCTATCATGGCAGTCAGATCTACAGTCTCTCCTTCTACGACGCCTTCCGGATATGGAGCTGCCTGATAAATATTAATCGTGCCGGTTGCATCAGTTACAGGCGTACTGCCTGATGTATTGAGCTTGCCAAGTGTGACATCCTCTATCAGAACAACTCTGTCAATAAGTCCGCTTATCTCTAAATCAGCGGTATCTGCCATGGCTTTTATCTGATTGACGGTATACTTCACAGGCGTTATCGATGCCTCATCCTGCTTAGCAGCGATTTTTGCTTTATCTTTCGTGGATGTTATCTGAGGCATACCATAGCGAATCTGGTAATCTCCCGTGATTTCCAGTATATCACCTATCCTGGCGCCATCCGGCGCCGCTCCATAAATATAGATACTATACTGGCTGCCATCTATCACGGACTGGAGCACCGGATTTCCATATGTAGTGGCCAGATATGACAGCTCCCCTGTAACAGTCACATCTTTTGTGTTCTGTCCCAACGCCAGCACATCTTTAATCGTCATCACTTTACCGGCTTCACGGATTGTATAGGAAAACTCAGCTATTTCACTGTCCTCCAGCCCTTCCTTAACTGCGCGCACATAGTATGTAACCGGTTCATCAATCATCAGCTTGTCAGCGTTTGAATATATTATCCATTCATCGGCAGCATTAGACTCCGTATTGTACTCTATCACAGCATCTGATGTTGCCGTAGAAAATGTGAGCTGTGTTCCTTTCAATACCGGTCCGGCAGCCGGTGTTGCAATAGGTGTCTTGCATTTCGTTTCTTCCGGTTGATTCCCGCCTTCCTCATAGGAACTGTTGTGCGGCTCAGGCTTTCCAATCTTGAAATCAGCGCTGTTATTGTCGGTATCAACTGCCGGGTCCTTGCGGATAGCTGCGGTAGAATTTGACATTGCAGCGGTTGGTTGGGTCTCATACTCCTTCGCTGCGCCAATTCCTACTAAATCAACGAGATTCTCATCGCTTTTATCTGTTAACTTCACGGTGTCTTTGGACAATGCCGCTGCACCATCTGTTCCAGACATTGCAATAACACCTAAAGCGTCAGGTTCTGGAAGTTCTGGCGCATCTTTATTCGTCCCGTCTGCTTCCTTTATCAGGTAATAGCCGCCAGCTTCGATGGTCCCTGAAAGTTTCGTTAACTGACCGTCGCCTACAGGATTATAGGAGCTGAACGTGTTTTTAGCCAACCACTGTATTGACCACCCATCCAGGCTCACATCTTCATCCGTAGGATTGTACAATTCAATAAAATCACTCTTCCATATACAGTTACTATTGCCTCCGCCGCCATATACCTGACTGATCACTACGTGGTCTGCCAGACTCATGTCGCTAAGTGCGGACTTATCTTCTACAGGTTCCATAGCACTGGCTTCCTCTTTCACAGCGCCCGTATCTCCCTTATCCTCTGTATCTCCCTTATCCCCCGTATCTCCCTTATCGCCTGTATCTTCTTCCATCTTTTCTGGAATGTCTGTATCCGTGTCCTTGTCTGCCTCACTGGGGCTGGCTTTATTATCTCCCCCACTGGAACTTTCTGCCCCATACCCGTTTGTCAGGTTTGAATCTGTCTTCATCGCAAAACCAGGCACGACCAACAGATTCATACACATGGCAACTGACAGAAACAAACTTAACAGCTTCCTTAAGTTCATAACTTTTCTTCTCCTTCCATTTTTAATGGTATCACCTAATTAACCTTATTATAATGAATTATAAAAAAGTACCAATTTTATATATANNAATATGTGAAAATCGTCACTATTTTTTCCTGTATTTTCTATTCTTTTCATTAACCACCATGACCGGCTTGTCCACCTCATTCTTCCTGCTGCACATAAACGCGCTTAGGAATGCTACTAATGGCACAGTCATTACAATACCTATGGAACCCGAGATACCCTGTATAATCTCCAACGCCATCATGTCACTGTTAAAAATCTGCAAATATGGATAATCAAAGATTCTGAACAGTATCAACATATTGAGTGCCGAACCAGCAAACGCTAATATCAGCGTGTTAGCCATGGTCCCCATGGCATCCCTGCCTATATTAATACCCGACTGAATCAGTTTTTGTCTGTTCAGCTCCGGATTCAGCTGATGCACCTCAAATACTGCAGACGTAATAGTCATAGCCACATCCATGACTTCGCCAAGTGCCGCTATGAGAATGGCACTGATCAATAATCCGCTGATATTCAGACTTGTCCCATCTGCACGGAGAACTAATTCTTCTGCCTCCGACATATTAAAACCGTTTATCGGTGTAGCAACTGCCGTAAGAGCTGCTGCGGCCCCAGCCATCGCTACGCCACCCACGCAACCAATGGTTGCACAAAAAGTTTTCATCGATAAGCCATTTAACAGTACCAATGAAGCAGCTGTGGTAACAGCTGCTATGACAACAGATGACAATATAGGATTAATGCCATGCCTTATCATGGGTATGAGCAAAAACCAGATATCTACGATAGCAAATACAAGCCCCAATATAGCGGCTATTCCTTTTTTTCCCCCGAATACAGCTAAAAACAGCACGAATATCACCGTCAATCCAAGCAATGCCGGACCCCTGTTATAATTGGGTATGGATGCGATATAGGAAAGCCCATTGGCATCTATATCCATCCTGGCGATTATTTTCGTACCTACTTTTAAGTCCACATTGTTGTATGCACTCATATAATTGACTGCTGGCAATATCTTACCTCTGTCCTCACCGCTGTCTATCTGCACATAGACTTCCTGTACTCCTATACGCAGTCCCTCTGTCCAGTCTTCTGCTTTCGCCTCGTCTCTGATGAGTTCAGTCACATGTGCCCTGGCAAACTTTATCTGGCTTGCCGCCGTTGGCACTTCCCCTGGCAGTGGCTGATTTATCCATATGAGAATTGCTATAAATACCATGCAGAAAAGGAATGAGGCTATAAGTTTCATGCAGAGTGTTTTCTGATTTTTCATTTTTAAGTACACCTTTCTGCGAAAGGCACCAATGTGGTTATGAACCCTGCGCCCTTCGTCCTGTTTATTTTGTAAGTTAATTAGGTTGCATTGTCGACACACTTCAGAGCCCTTTTATGCGATAACATGTACAAAATTTTTCGCAAATAATACTCTGGAAGCGCTAAACATGTAAAAATTGGAAATATAGCGTTCTGTATAATTCTATTCCAGTCTCAACCACTTAAGTACTTCTTATCTCTTTCCTTTTAAATATTCCAGTCAATCGGATATATGCAATCCGCTTCGCTACTTGATGAGGTTAAATGAAAGCTACCGTAATCACACCTGTATAGCAGGCAGCTGATGAAAAAGATTGTAAAAAAACAGGTCAGAATGTCTGTAAATATAAGACATTTCTGACCTGCAAANNGGAATGGTCACCAGAGATAACAGGGTAGTCACCACCACGCATTTTGTGGCAAAAATATAATCCCCATCATATTTGGCTGCCAATATGGCGGTGGTGCTTCCTGCAGGCATTCCGGTCAAAAGGACGGATACTCCGGACAAAAGGGGGGTTACATGGAAAGCCCGGCAGCATAAGTAAACCAGAAGAGGAAGCAAAAACAGGCGGATGAAGGCATACCTTATAATCCCCCAGTCTAATATGCTTCCTGGTTCCACCTCCGCCAGTATGGCGCCGATTAAGACCATGGATACGGTGGTGGTACAGCTTCCTACGCTCCTGATGGTGTTTTGAAGAAATGCCGGCACCGGCAGCCGGGTGATCATGAGAACCAGGCCAATATAGACCGCTATGATGCAGGGATGAGTCAAAACCTTTTTCACAACGGTTTTCCGGTCCGGGCTTTCCGTAAAATAAGAAACCCCGGCAGACCACATGACGATCCTTTGGGGGATCAGAAATATGGAAGCATACATGAGCCCTTCCGCACCATAAACGCCTTCTGCGATAGGATTACCCATAAAGCCCGCATTGGAACAGACCGTGCCATACTGGAGCACTTTTTTACGGCTTTCCGGTTCCCTGTTGTAGAGAACCTTTGCAAGCATAAGGCATCCCATCTGGATGAGGGCGGCAATGGTAAGTATCACGGCAAAGCCCTTTAAGATATCCAGATTAAACTCGATAAAAAATGATTGAATGATGTTGCAGGGAAGGATTAAATAGATCACCAGGTCCGTAAGAATGGCCTTTGCCCCTTCCGGCAGGATCCCCTTCTTTCTAAGTACAACGCCTGCTGCCACCAGGAGAAACAGCATCCCCTGGAGGTTTAAAAGACGATTATAGTCCATGTCTAACTCTCTTCTTTGGATTTCATATATTCATCCATTGCCAAAGCCACTGTCTTAGAATAGGCAACGGCTTCTACTACAGTTCTTGCTCCCAGAACCACATCTCCGGAAGCGAATATGCCCGGAATGGTTGTCTGACCTTTCTCATCTGTCATCAAAAGACCGTTCTGGCTGGCCAGTAAGCCCTTGGTGGTATTCACCAGCTTGCTTTTCGGCCCCTGGCTGATGGAAATGATGGTGGAATCTGCAAAAATCTGTTCCCGCTCTTCATCAATGCCGATCTGGTTTCCTTCCCCATCATATCGGATATTTTCAAACAACGGACCATCATCCGTAATCTCCACGATTTGTTTCCCAAACTGGAAGTAAGCACCATCAAGCTTTGCATAGGCTGTTTCGTGATCGCTGGCATTGCTTGATAAGCCTCTGGCATAAAGGGTCACCTTCCTGGCTCCGTGGCGGATCACGGTCCTTGCCACATCCATGGCGGAATTCCCAACGCCAATGATGGCAACCGTCTCTCCCAGATCATAGGCATCGGGATTTGCCAGATAATCGATGGCATAATGAACATTTCCCAGGGATTCCCCTTTTACGCCCAGGGTTTTCGGCCTCCAGACTCCGGTTCCGATAAAGATGCTCTGATAGCCGTCACGGATCAGATCCTTGATCTCTAAGGCTGTTCCGATGGCCGTATTGGGGCGGATCTTCACCCCGATTTCCAGAAGCTTCTTTTTGTAGCGCTCTAAAATAGTCTTTGGAAGGCGGAATTCCGGTATCCCGTACTGGAGAACGCCTCCCACCTTATCCTTGGCATCGAAAATTGTCACGCTGTAGCCTTCTTTGGTCAAAAGAAAGGCAATGGTGATCCCAGCCGGACCTGCGCCGATTACCGCTACCTTCTTCCCGTTTTTCGGCTTGCACTCCACATTCATCTTGTTAAAGATGGTATCAGAGATATAATTTTCTATGCTGCTGATATGCACCGGCTGTCCTTTTCTGCCCAGAATGCAGTGGCCCTCGCACTGTCTTTCATGATTGCACACAAGGGAACAAACCAGGGACATGGGATTGTTTTCAAACAACATTTCTCCTGCTTTGTTTAAACCTCCTTCTTTAAAAGCCGTAATCATCTGGGGGATAGGGGTATTGACAGGACAACCCTGCCGGCACAGGGGCTTCTTACAATTTAAGCATCTGTTTGCTTCATCAATTACATGAACAGCCATAATTTATCTTCCTCTCTTTTTCTGTGGCATAATTTACTGAAAGAAGGCAAGTGAAACGCCGCCTGAATTTCGTAAATCAGCCGCTCCATGCGCCAAAGTACATCAAACTTTCTTCACCTATGGATTTTATCTCTCAATAACTTGATAGTTGCATATTGTATACAGTTTTATTATTATTTTTCACATCATATCACACTCAAAATAATAAAATCAATAGGCAGCATTTATGTACAGAAAAAAATAAATTTTGTCAAAAATATATCGAATTATGGACGTTCTGCCATTTCCATAAATAAAAAAGAATCCGGAGGATAAGGGCGGAAAAATATCTCCAAACACCTCTATCCCGGATTCTCTGTTTTTAAAATTATTTTCCTTCGTAGGTAATCATGGCTTCCACATCATATCCTGCAAGCTTTTCCCTGCCATTTAATCCTGCAAGCTCCATGATAAAGCAGATTTTCACCACTACGCCGCCAAGCTCCTCGACCAGTTTTATGATGGCTTCAATGGTACCGCCTGTAGCAATCAAATCATCTATGATAACCACTTTTTGCCCTGGTCTAATGGAATCCTTGTGGATCTCAACGGTTGCAGTGCCATATTCCAGCTCGTAATCGGCAGACAGGACTTCCCTTGGAAGCTTGCCTTTCTTTCTCACCGGAATAAAGCCCTTATGCTCTGCATAGGCCACCGGAACACCAAAGATAAATCCCCTTGATTCCGGTCCCACTACCGAATCATATTCCACTCCTTTTAACATATCCCTTATGCCATCCACCGCTATGGTAAGCCCGTCCGGATCCTCCAGAATGGTGGTCACATCCCGGAAAATGATACCTTCCTCCGGAAAATCAGGAATGCTTGTGACATAGTCTTCTAATCTTTTCATTGTCATACCTCGTATTGTCATAATTTGTTTACGGATGAATCAACTGGATATGCAGGCATATCC
>DJBG01000115.1 GCA_002429965.1 Hungatella sp. UBA5982 | reverse complement strand
TTGACCGCAACCGGTATACCGAGGGGCAGGAGCTGGTCATTGACAGCAAAAAGATGCTGGAACACGGAAAAATGATCAGCATCAGGCCTCACACCAGGTTCGTCCATTTCCCCAAGCACAAGCATAATTATATTGAAGTGATTTATATGTGCAAGGGTGAAACCGTTCATTTTATTGATGGGGAGAAGGTGGTTTTAAAGACAGGGGAGCTGCTGTTTTTGAACCAGCATGCCACCCAGGAGATCCTTCCGGCAGGAGAGGAGGATATTGGAATAAACTTCATCATCCTGCCGGAATTTTTTGATACTGCCTTTGAAATGATGGGAGAAGAAGAAGACTTACTGCGTGATTTCCTGGTAGGTTGTCTCTGCTTTGATCCCCGATACGCCAGCTACCTCCATTTCCAGGTGGCAGATGTGCTTCCGGTACAGAATCTGGTGGAAAACATGGTGTGGACCCTTTTAAGCGACCAGCCCAATAAAAAGAGCATCAATCAGATCACCATGGGGCTTTTGTTCCTTCAGCTCATGCATTGTACGGATAAGATCAGCCATACCTCGGAGAGCTTTGAACAGAAGCTTATATTTCAGGTACTCACCTACATTGATGAAAATTATAAGGATGGGGAGCTGACTGAGCTTGCTGCTCTCCTTAATTATAATATTTACTGGCTGAGCCGGGCCATAAAGAGATTGACCGGGCGGACCTATAAGGAGCTTTTGCAGGTAAAGCGGCTGAATCATGCTTCTATTCTTCTTTTAAATACCAGGCTTTCCGTGACAGACATTTCCATAGCGGTAGGGTATGATAATACCAGCTATTTCCACAGGATCTTCCGACGCTATTACGGGATGTCCCCAAAGGAATACAGGACATGAAACCCCTAGGCATTTTTCTGCTCTGTTTTGATCTCATAGGTTCCGTGAAGGAGGTCGGCTTCCACTGCAGTACCGTCCGCAAAGGTGGTGCGCTGCCGGAATAAATCCCCGTCAATAAATTCATGAAATAACATTTCACACATGGCGACCCTTTCGTGAAGAGAAGCAACAACGCTGCAGCGGGCCGCCATTTCTTCCTCTGAAAGGGTTTGATGGCCGCCAAAGGAGCCGTCAATGTTCTCATAAGCCCCATCCCGGATAAAATACGGCGCGCCGCCGTTTAAGAGGGCGTAAAGCATGAAATCCTCTTTTTCGTATTTTTCCATCATCCAGGGAATGATCAGGCAGTCATGGTATACCAGGTTAAAGAGAGGTACTGCGATTCCCTGACGCTCAGCCCCCGGCTCGTGCATCATAAAGGAATAGGGAGCATAGTGGCAGAACACCAGGCTTTTTACAGACCAGTCCGTCACTTCCTCAGAGCTTGGAAGGATCCCCTGGGAAAGCAGGTATTCAAAGCAAAGGCTCCGGTAGTCCAGGCATTCCTTCCGGTTGATCCGGTGCCATGGGTGGTCGCATTCATCGGGCTCGTTGCAGGTGAACACATCTAAGTAGGCACAGTCTAATTCCACTCCGTTTTTCTTGATCTCAGTAAAATTCCTTTTCACATAATAGGGAGCCTGGGTGGCACACAGATAGGTTTGGGGTCCGCCCGCCCAATTGGCATGCTCCGTAAGGGTATTGTCAGGCTTTTGCGCTGCAAAATTCTGGTCAAAGGTTTTGGCCCTGCGGTAATAATCCCGGTACTGGTCATGGNNAAGGAATATCCATATCCGTGCATGGCATCCGCAAGCTCCTTCATCTTTTCCCAGCCCCCAGCCTCTTCACAGGCAGGAAGATAGTCGGGGTGTTGGTTGTCATAACCTGGTTCCGCCCACCCATCCAGATGGAGATACAGCTTTTTAAGACCCAGATCCTTGTGGAAATGATGGATCTCACCGGTTCTTTTCTCAAAGCGGTATACATGGTTGTTTTTGTCCGGGTTCTCCGGATCAAAGAAGCGGGAATCCGGCATGACCTGGGTTTTGATTCCTTTATGGAGGAAGGAAGCACCAACCAGTTTATGAACAGGGGCCTTGGCTGCCTTTTCCTTCAGGGAACAGAAGGTGCCCTGCTCCTTTACGTAGCTTCTGTAATGCTTGCAGATGTCATTGTAATCGCAGTCAGACAGAAAGGAAAACCGCATCGTTCTGCGGTCGTTCATCCTGCCCAGGCTTGGCAGCCATTTGATGCCGGTGTGGGTATAGGGACCCTTTGCCGGATGCTCCGCATAATAAGCGGCATCCCAGGGCTGTTCGCAGATAGCTAAGTAACCATCTCCATCCTTTACCTGCCCAAACCAGGGCATATAAGAACCGGCGGTGCACATCATGCCGTCAAAGGGCAGTTTTTCAAGAGCCGTTTCCCAGGTATTTGGGATGAGAAGCCCCTGCTGGATGTTTAAAAGAGTGTACCAGCGGTCACTTTCTTTTTCAAATTCCATGTATCCGGGCCAGTATATTTCTGAAACCGGGATGCTGCTTTCTGACAGAGGGATCCATTCAAAATGAACGTCCTCCGTGGCATACTCGATCCATGAAACCGTTTCAAAGGCCAGTCCTAAATCAATGCCGTCTGACAGGAAACCCTGGTAATGGCTGATGATCCCTTCTCCGACCCCTGTTTTCCACTGGTTATGGGTAATGGATGCGGCATCGTGGAAATAAACGGTCTGTCCGCCGGCAATAAGGCGGGGACTGTATTTTGCATCCCATTTCCAAAGTGTGCTTCCATGCTTAATGGAAAACAGGAGGGAGCTTTCCTCAAAGCTCAAANNATCCTGCATTGTCGATCCTCCACTGAATTGATGTTTCTAATATAGCACTTTTTCGAAAAAAAACATTATGGAATCATCACGGAAGCTTGTCAAATTATCCTGTTGTTCCCCTCTTTTTCTTACTTGCAATTGTAATTTCATTGGAATATTTTTTAACGGAATTAAAATATTCCAGTGGAGACATACCGGTTGTTTTTTTGAACTGCTTGGAAAAATACTGCAGGGAGCTGTAGGAAAGGAAATACGCGATTTCCGTAAAATTCATGCTGCCATCCCGCATGATCTCCTTGGAACGCTCGATTTTCATGAAATTGAAATAATCGATGGCTCCGCAGTTTTTTTCTTTGTGAAACAGGGAATGGAGGGTGGAACGGCTTATGGAGAATTCGTTGCAAATAGTTTTTATGGAAAGTTGTTCACAGATGTGAAACTCCATATATTGAATGATCTGTTCCAAATGGCTGGAATTGGAGGAAAGGGTCATCTGCCCGGTTGGAACGGCGTGAATGGGCACACCATTTTCTTCAAAATGATTCCGTTTCACATGAATCAGGAAAATCTGCAGATATAAAAGGATGAGCTGGGCAGCTCCAAAGGGAGGGGAAGGGGCCAGTTCCACCTTTTCCACAGAAGGGATGTGAAGGGGAGTGGAAAAGGCCTGTCTTGCCTCTGCAATGATCCTGGAAATGAGGAAACGTTCCTCCTGATTTAAGGTACAGGATTTCTCTTCAAAAAACCTCATGCTTTCGCTGGAGCAGCGGAAGGATATGGCCACTAAATTGGGAGCCTTGTTCCCGGACGCATTTAAGGCGTGGAATTCATTTGGCTTGTGAAAGATCACATCCCCGGCCTTTAAATGGTAGATGGATTGGTTTGCCTGTACGGTGATCTCTCCCTTGTCCACGTAAAGAAACTCCCAGAAATCGTGGGATTCTCCTGAAAACACGAAATCCTTCATGTATTCAAAATAGTGGACGGTTATGATTTCGTGGATTTCAAATTCTATGGTTAGCGCTGTGCTGCAGTATGCCATTTGAAATACCTCCTTTGGCCTTTATGGTAGCACGAAATGATGCGGCTGGCAAGATTGGATAATTTGATAACAAGACAGGACAATCCTGCAATTCAAACCTATTGAATGGGAGTATAATAGAAAAAAATATTTATCCGGCCAATGGAGGCATTCATCGATTCGTGTGGATGCCTCTTTTTGCATTTTTAGAAAGATTCCGTTGAAATCACCGTAAGGAGGGAATACTTTCTGGAAGAATTTGTGCACAATAACGGAAAAAACAAGGAATTTGGCAATGAGTCTGGATAATAGTATAAGCATATCATTCCGGTTCATTATATAATGATAAAAAAGAATCAAGATATAATGAGTGCAAGAGAGCGTAGATGAGCTTGCTCATCGGCGCGAACGGCGAAAGGAGCTGCTATGAGCGAATTATTCAGTTATCCGGAATTTGATCCCAAAGGAATAAAACTCCTCACCAAAGCAGGAGATGGGGAAAATGATATGTTAATGGACATTGCCGTTTATCAGATGAAGGCGGGGGAGGAACGTTCCTTCTCCAGTCGGTCGGATGAGATGGCAGTCCTTCTCCTTACCGGAGAAATCTCATTTTCCTGGGAAGAAAAGAAGGAGTGGGGAAAACGGAGCAGTCTGATAGAGGAAGGACCCTACTGCCTTCACGTTTCAAAGGGCGTTTTGGTCAGTGTATCGGCAAAAGAGGACAGTCAGGTCCTGGTTCAGCGCACCCAAAATGACAGAGCATTTGACAGCGTTTTCTATAAGCCCGAGGACTGCACCAATGATATTTTTGGGGAAGGGCTTTTGGAAAACAAGATGAAGCGGACAGTCCGCACCATCTTTGACTATAAAAATGCTCCCTATTCCAATATGGTAAATGGAGAAGTCATCACTCACCAGGGAGGGTGGTCCAGCTACACGCCACATGAGCATCCCCAGCCTGAGGTTTATTATTACCGCTTTGAGAGGCCGGAGGGCTTTGGTGCCTGCTTTATTGGGGAGGAAGTCTTTAAGATCAAGGATGGAAGCTGTGCTGCCATTACTGGCGGCAGGACTCACCCCCAGGTGACCGCGCCTGGATTTCCTATGTACTATTGCTGGATGATCCGGCACCTTCCGGGCAATCCGTGGACAACACGGGTGGATGATCCCAGATACAACTGGATCAAGGAATTAAAATAAATTAATCCTGGTCCCTCTTACCAAAGGCCAGAAAAAGATGGAAAGCCTCCAGGCTTCTGTCTTTTTCTGGCTTTTGCCAGTTAACAGCTCTTCTCCGGAAGACACAGGGATAGACAGGATCAGGGCCGTGCAGGACAAACAGAAGATCTATAAACACCTATTTGCAAACATGATATACTCTGCCAGCATATTTTATAAGATATTGATGGATAATTAATATCAGAAAAGAGGAGTAATCATGAGCCAGGTTTGGCAAGTACTGGTAAACCTTGTGGAGAGGTATGACCTTATCTACCAGACGGGTTTGTTTTTTCGAATTGTTGTTGCGGGGTTTTTAGGGTATCTGATCGGATATGAGAGAACGAATCGTTATAAGGGGGCGGGGATGCGAACCCATGCCATCGTGGCCATGGGAGCCGCTCTGATGATGGTGGTTTCCAAATATGGTTTCCGGGATGTCCCCAATTTTGATGCTTCCAGAATCGCTTCCCAGATCGTATCAGGGATCGGTTTTCTTGGAGCGGGGGTTATTTTTGTTAAGAATCATTCAGTCAGCGGTTTAACCACTGCGGCAGGCATCTGGGCAACTGCGGGAGTGGGGATGGCAATCGGCGCGGGCGACTACTTTATGGGGTGCGGAGCAGGACTTTTTCTCATTTTTACCCAGGTCATTCTTCATGATGTTCCTTTTCTATCCAGGGAGCCATACCGAGGCGTCTTAAAAATAACGACAAACCAATACGATATCGTTATTATGGAGCTGTTTCATAATTTAAATGAGGAGAAGATTAAGGTTTTAAACATTAAGGTAGGAAAAACAAAGGATGCGGTCAAGGTGGAGCTGGATCTCCTTTATCCGGCCGGATATGAGAAAAACGACTTAATCGTCAAGTGGTCAAATGATAAAAGAATCGATTCCATCAGCGGATAAAGCAGCAGGGATGATTTTCCAGTATAGAAGTTTTTAGCTATTTTTTAAATTGAATCACCATAAAGCCTATAGAAAAAGTAGGAAATAAACTTAAAACAGTTGCAAAAACACCGGAAATGTGTTTATAATGAATCTGGCTTTTCTTAGGGATAACCGGAGACAGCATCGGTTATGATTGACGGAAAACTGAAAGGAGAAATGTATGAAAAAAATTTTTATGAAGAGTGCGGCATTCCTGCTGGCATCTGTCATAGTGCTGGGCGGACTTACCGCCTGCGGAGGAAAGGATCCGGCCGCAGAAGATACCACGGCTGCTAACGCCAGTTCAGCAGGTGGATCAGATGAAGGAGCCGGNNGCAGGAGAGGAAAGCACATTTACCTATGCAATTGCAGGCGATCCGGGGGCTAATGTGAATGTTATCACCACAAGCGACCGTTTTGGCCTCATGACCATTAAGATGATTTATTCCCCATTGTATATGTACAATGCGGATGGGATTAATTATTTCCTGGCAAAGAGCATAGACACCTCTGATGACAAACTTACCTATACCATGCACCTTCGGGATGATGTAAAATGGTCGGATGGAGAGAAATTCACTGCCGATGACGTTGTCTTTACTTTTGAAGCCATGGCAGACGAGAAAAACGCAGGCTGGGCATATTCTCAGCTGGTGTTCCCTGAAGGTGCAGTTAAGATCGAAAAGATCGACGACTATACCGTTACCCTTACCATGCCTTTTGTCAACTCCGCCGCGGTGGAGATGTTTTCCCAGATATTCATCATGCCAAAGCATATCTATGAAAATGTGGAGAATTTTGAAAACAATGACGTTAACACCAAGCCTGTAGGCACCGGACCATACGTAATGGCGGAATACTCCCCAGGTTCCTATGTAAAATTCACAAAGAACGAAAGTTACTTCCTGGGCGCCCCTTCCGTTGACAATTTCGTATTCAGGATCATTGAAAATGAAAATACGGCCATGACAGCGATTCAGAGCGGAGAAGTAAACGCATGGATAGGAACCCCTGCACAGGTGACGCAGATGAATCTGGAAGCGGCCAATTTAACGGTTTATCCATATCAGGAAGGCCGTGTGGGATATATGATGATCAATGCCAACCGCGTAAAGGATGAAAACCTCAGGAAAGCGATCCTCTATGCTATGGACAAAAAAGCCATTGCAGATGCGGCCCTTCTGGATCCCCAGTATTATGACCTGCCATGGAGCTTTATGCCTCCTAACAGCAAGTTTTTTACGGAGAATGTGGAAAAATATGAACAGAACCTGGATAAATCCAAAGAGTTTCTTGTTGCTTCCGGTGTGACAAATCCGGAATTAACACTTGCCTATAACGCTTCCGACAGTCTCCAGTCAACCTCTGCCATCATGATACAGGAGCAGCTTCAGAAGGCAGGAATTAAGGTGAACTTAACGGGCGTGGATTCCACTGCTCTCAGCCAGCAGATGAAGCAGGCTGACAATTCCTATGATATGTACTTTGGCGGCTATATCATGGGCATTGACCCAGATACGTTTTCAAGCTTATTTGAATCAGGTGCAGCATACAATTATATGCATTATGACTATCCTGAGATGAATGAACTTTTTGCACAGGGCCGGAAGGAAACAGATGAGGCAAAGCGTAAGGAAATCTATTCAACCATACAGCAGAAGCTGCAGGATACCGCTTGCTTCTATCCCCTGTATTCCAACAAACGCCTTCTTGTAGTATCCAAAAACGTAACAGGAATTGAAGAAGCAAAGCTGGTTCCAGTTTATACCTTTGAAGATACTTCCAAATTACAGATGAAGTAATGCAGACAGTGTGAAAGCTGCAGAAATGGCGGGTTGTGGATCAGCTGTGAAAAGGGAAGGGTGTTCTGCTGCTAGAATCCTGCAGCAGACACCTCTTTCTATATATAAGGAGAAACTATATGGCGAAATATATATTAAGACGAATATTGACAGCCATACCCATGGTCCTTTTAATCACAATTCTATGTTTTGCTTTGATGCATTTTGCACCTTATAATGCCATTGATGCTATGACAACACCGAAGATGTCACCGGAAACAATTGAATTGATTAAGGCAAAATATGGGTACGACAAACCTCTGTTCATCCAGTATTTGCGCTGGCTGAACGGAATATTGAACGGGAATTTCGGATATTCCATCGTAACCAAGCAAAGCATTGCAGGAGATCTTTCTGTCAGGATTCCAAACACCATAAAACTGGTTCTGCCGGCCTATGCAACCGCTTATATTATGGCAATCATCCTTGGGCTTTTAGCAGGTTCCCATAAGAATAAGGCAGCAGATAAAGTGATTGACGGAATATCTTCCATAGCGATCGCCGTTCCTTCCTTCTGGTTTTCCATGCTTTTGATTTTTGTTCTGGGTTATAAGCTTAAGCTTCTTCCCATCGTGGGGATGCATTCCGTAGGAAAGGAATCTTCCATGGTGGATTTTCTAAGGCATTTTATCATGCCTTTTATCACCCTTACCTTTACATTTTTACCGGCCAATGTAAAATTTGTCCGTTCCTCTACGGTCACCCAGTTTTCTGAGGACTATGTGCTCGTCCAGCGGGCCTTTGGGGCTTCCAGAGGGGAAATCATGTATAAGCATGTCTGTAAAAACGTGCTGCTTCCCATTATTACAAGGCTTGGCATGGCTCTTCAGCTGTTGGTAACAGGGGCCATCATTACGGAAACCGTATTTGGCTGGCCTGGAGTCGGACCTTATTTTATCAAGGCAATCCAGGGCATGGATTATCCCATTGTCATGATTGTTCTGGTACTGTCCTCCGCCCTTGTGATTTTTGGAAACCTTCTGTCGGATATCCTCTACTGCATTACGGATCCGCGTATCAGGGAAATGGGGTGACAAAAGATGAAAAGAAACAAAGAGAACACAAAAAAGAACAGATCCGTCAGAGTGGACAGCGTACTGCTGTCATTAAAGCATGATAAGGCGGCTATCATATCCCTGATTCTTTTGGGAGTGATCATTTTATTTGCACTCATTGCACCGCTGCTTCCTGTGGAGCCAAATGCCACTGATATTGCAAACCGCCTTCAGTCCCCGTCTGCCGGACACTGGTTTGGGACCGATGAAGTTGGAAGGGATTATTTTGCCAGAGTTATCTACGGGGGCCGTGTTTCCCTGCTGGTTGGATTCCTAGCTATGCTCACGAGCCTTACCATCGGGGTAGCGGTGGGCACTATTTCCGGCTTTTGCGGCGGCATGGTGGATATGGTTCTTATGCGAATCGTAGATGTCCTGTATTCAATTCCATGGATGATTCTGGTTACCGTTGTCAGCATCTTTTTAAAGCCAGGGTTAAAATCCATCATTCTGGTCATCGGCTTTTTTACCTGGATGGAAATTGCCAGGCTGGTGCGGGCTGAGACACTTTCCCTTAAGGAAAGGGAATTCATCCTTTATGCCGAGTTTTCCGGCGTGGGCATCTGGAAGATCATTACCAGCCATATCATACCTTCCGTATTTCCCACGATCATTGTGTCAGCTACCACCAGCATTGCCAATGCAATTATGACAGAGTCTTCCTTAAGTTTCCTGGGAGTGGGCATCCAGCAGCCCATGTCTTCCTGGGGAAGCCTTTTGCAAAACGCCCAGGGAACCATGCAGAACACCTTTTACATGGCACTGATTCCAGGGCTTCTGATCATAATCACAATATTTGCCTTTAATAAGCTGGGAAACCTGCTCCGGGTTTTCGTGGAACCGAAAATTATGAACGACGAGAAAGAGTAAAGCGAGGAAACAGGAATTGGAAGAGACTAAGAAAAACGATGATAAGATCCTGTCCGTTGAAAATGTGCATACAACCTTTCGTACACACGGGAAATCGGTAAAGGCAGTGCGCGGCGTAAGCTTACATGCAGGCCGCAAGGAAATCCTGGCCGTTGTGGGAGAATCGGGCAGCGGGAAAAGTGTTCTGATGAAATCCATTCTAGGCCTGATGCCGGAGAACGCAGAAGTCACTGCGGACCAGATGATGTTCATGGATAAAGACATGCTTCACATGGCACCGGAACAGCTAAGAAAGATGCGGGGAAAAGAGATCGCCATGGTATTCCAGGATCCCATGACGGCATTAAATCCTGTGAGGACCATAGGTTTTCATCTGACAGAAGTACTTAAACGCCACAGAGGTATGGATAAGCGGGCCGCCCATAAGGAAGCGGTCGCGGTTTTGGAACAGGTGGGCATCTCATCTCCGGAAAAGAGGTTAAACCAGTATCCTTATGAATTTTCCGGTGGTATGAGACAGAGGGTGTTAATTGCCATGGCCCTTTGCTGCCGTCCGAAGCTTCTGATTGCAGATGAGCCGACGACGGCTCTCGATGTGACCATTCAGGCCCAGATCCTTGAGCTTTTGAAGAAACTTCAGGATGAGACGGGAATGAGTATCATACTCATCACTCACGATCTGGGAGTGGTGGCAAGCTTAAGCCGCCGGATATTGGTTATGTACGGCGGGCTCCTGATGGAAGAGGGGCTGACCGAAGAAATCTTTTATGCACCAAAGCATCCCTATACCAGAGCCCTTCTCCAAGCGATTCCCAAACCCCAGACAGGGGACCGGAAGCGGCTGGAACCTATCCCCGGAATGGCTCCGTCCCTGGTGGATCCTCCGGATGGCTGCCCGTTTGCAGAGCGGTGTAAATTTGCCTGTGAGCAATGCGTGAAAGAAATTCCTAAGTACAGGGTATATTCGGACACCCAGAGAGCCATGTGCATCTTTTCGGCAGAGGAACTGGATGCAAGGGAAAGGAAGGTGGAGTGATATGGATAACAGGAACCAGGAAATCCTGCTGGAAGCCAGGGAAGTATGTAAATATTTTCCTGCCAAGGACTTTTTCGGCCGCAAGAAGGCAGAAGTAAAGGCAGTGGACGGTGTGAATATTACCATCCGAAAAGGGGAAACCTTTGGACTGGTAGGAGAATCCGGCTGCGGGAAATCTACCTTAGGACGGACCTTAATCCGTATGTATGATCCCACCAGCGGGTCCATCCTGTTTAAGGGACAGGATATCACCAGGGTAAAGGGCAGTAAATTACTTCCTATCCACCGGCAGATGCAGATCTTTTTCCAGGATCCCTATTCAGCCCTGGATCCCCATCACAATGTGCGGGAAATCATTGGGGAGTCCATGGCAGCGGTATCTGGCATAGCGGCAAGCGAGGTAGACGGCAGAATCGAAGAGATGCTTAAAAAGGTTGGAATGAAGCCTGATGACATGTATAAGTATGCCTATGAGTTTTCGGGAGGCCAGCGCCAGAGGATCGGAATTGCCAGGGCATTGGCGGTGGAGCCGGAATTTTTGCTCTGCGACGAGCCTATTTCTGCTTTGGATGTTTCCATACAGGCCCAGGTAGTGAATATGCTGGAGGATTTACAGGGGGAAATGGGGCTTACTTACTTATTTGTGGCCCATGACTTATCCATGGTGCGCCATATATCCACAAGGATCGGCGTTATGTATCTGGGCAGGCTGGTGGAAATCGCAGACAGTGATGAACTGNNTAAGGCACTGCTTTCCGCCATCCCGGTGGCCGACCCGCAGCTTTCCGCAAAGTCAAAGCGCCTGATGCTTCATGGAGAGCTTCCCAGCCCCATGCATGTGCCCTCAGGCTGCCATTTTCATACGAGATGCATGTATGCCAGGGAAGAATGCAGCGGTAAGGTTCCGGAGATGAGAGAGGTTTCTCCCGGGCATTTTGTGGCTTGCTCCTGCCTGCCATTTGTTGGATGAAAAGAAAATAATCCTTGACTTTTCAAATAAATCTTTTTATAATAACAACAATTAAAAAAGACTAAGCAAAGACGCTTAAGATATTCAAACTCTAAGGCGTCTTTTTGCATATTTTTAGAAAAAGCTTACAGAGAGGGGATGGAATGATGCCAGATATGGTGAAAGTTGAAAACTTAAAAAAGAACTTCGGAGATTTAGAGGTTTTAAAGGATATAAGCCTGACGGTAAAGGAGGGCGAAAAGCTGGTCATTATCGGACCCTCCGGCTCAGGAAAGTCCANNCCTGGAAGAACCCACCAGCGGAAAGATAACCGTGGCAGGCACGGAAGTGACAAAAAAGAACCATTTGGAAATGGCTAAAAAATATTCATCCATGGTCTTTCAGCAATTCAATTTATATCCCCATCTCACTGTCTTAGAAAATCTGACTCTTGCACCCATTAAGCTGCAGCATGTTCCCAAGGAAGAGGCAAAGAAAAATGCCATCAAATGCCTGGAACGGGTCGGCTTAAAGGAAAAAGCGGGAAATTATCCGGTCCAGCTCTCCGGCGGACAGCAGCAGAGAGTGGCCATAGCCAGGGCTTTATGCACCAAACAGCCCTTAATACTCTTTGATGAGCCTACTTCTGCACTGGATCCTGAGATGGTTCAGGAGGTTTTAAATGTTATGGTGGAGCTGGCTCCCGAGAATATCACCATGATCTGTGTGACTCATGAAATGGGATTTGCACGCCAGGTGGCAGACCGTGTGATCTTTATGGATGGGGGCTATATCCTGGAAGAAGGAACACCGGAACACTTTTTTGAATGTCCGGAGCATGAGCGGACCAAAGCGTTTTTAAGCAAGATCCTTCATTAGGACGTTGTTTAAATAATAATAATGAGGAGGGAACCAATTATGATGAAAAAAATGTTATCACTGGCCCTGGCTTTTACAGCTATGGCATCCTTAACCGCATGCGGAGCAAAGGCTCCGGAGGCTACCACCGCAGAGACTACTGCAAAGGAAGGAACAACGGCGGCTGGTTCAGAGGCAGCAGGCGGAAAAGTGACTGCAGACGTACAGAAGATTATTGACCGCGGAGCTTTAAAGGTTGGCTGTAAGGCAGATATTCCAAAGTTCAGCTTACAGAATACGGCAACCGGAGAATATGAAGGCTTTGAGGATGATCTGGCTTATGAGATCGCCGGCTCCATCTTCGGATGCACCGCGGATGAAGCAAAAGAAAAGAAGCTGGTAGAATTCCAGGGTGTAACCGCTAAGACAAGAGGACCTCTCCTGGAGAACGGAGAAATCGACCTTGTTATCGCTACCTTTACCATTACACCGGAAAGAAAAGAGACTTATAACTTCTCTACCCCATATTATACCGATGCAGTAGGACTTCTGGTTAATAAGAACTCCGGAATCGAATCCATCGAAAATCTGGATGGCAAGATCATCGGCGTTGCCCAGTCCTCCACGACGAAGGACGGCTTTAAGAAATATGTTGACGAAAAAGGATTCAAGGTAAATCCTCAGTTCCAGGAATTTGACGGTTACCCTGCACTGGCTCAGGCGCTGGCGACTAAGCAGATCGACTGCTTCTNNACCAGATCTTAGAGGACCGGTTCGCAGAACAGGACTATGGTGTGGCAGCAGCAAAGGAGAACGCAGGGCTTGCGGCACTTGTTGATGAAAAAGTGACTTCCATGATTTCTGATGGTTCCCTTACGACCCTTCAGGACAAATGGGGCTTGCAGTAAAACCTTATGTAAAGGATAGATGATATGATAAAAGGTCTTTTTGATGCAAAACGCTGGAATGCCCTGTTTCAGGCATTTCCTGAATATTATATACCGGGCTTTCTTATGACGCTAAAAATATCACTGGTGGGGCTGGCCGTTGCGCTGGCCCTTGGAGTGATATTTGGTATGTTTTCCACGGCTAGATTTAAGCTATTAAAGATAATTTCACGAATTTATGTGGAATTCATACAGAACACGCCTTTGGCTTTGCAGGTATTGTGCTATTATTCCGTACTGCCCATGGTATTTTCCAGCTCAGGCTTCCGGATCCCTAAGTTCGTACTGGGAGTGATCGGAGTAGGTGTTTATCACGGCGCCTATATATCAGAGGTCATCAGGACCGGAATCGAAGCCATACCAAAAGGCCAGTCCGAGGCAGCTTCGTCTCAGGGCTTTTCCTTTCTGGAAACCATGTATCATATCATTCTGCCTCAGACCATAAAGATTATCATGCCGCCTCTTGCGAATCAGGCGCTTAATCTGGTGAAGAATACTTCCATTCTGGNNATTCTGGCTATGGTGGCCGGTATGGATCTTATGTACTTTACGGATTCCTGGGGAGCTGACCGGGGATACTTTGCCCAGGCGTATTTTACAAGCGCCCTGATGTACTTTATCATCTGTTTCCCATTGGCAAGGCTGGCCCGTTATCTGGAAATCAGATCCATGCGGCTTCCTATAGCAAAAACGCTTGACATTAAGGCAGATGAGGAGGCAGCATGTTAGAATTATTTCAGCAGATATTTACTCAGGCCAACGTGATCTTCATGCTGAAGGGATTGAGAATGACTGTCATGATTGCCGTTCTTGCCACCCTTATCAGCACATTTTTCGGGACGGTCCTTGCTCTTATCAGAACCTATTCATCAGGAAAATGGAAATGGGCAGGAGGGCTTGTGGCTGCCTATACAGAATTTTTCCGCTGTACACCCAATCTTTTGTGGATACTCTGGATCTATTTCACCGTGAAGGGGAATAAGGTAGGAGTATCAGTATTCGCGATTTCCCTTTTCACCTCAGCGGTCATGGCTGAAATTTTCCGCGGGGGCTTAAACTNNATCAGCTTTGTGGAGACTCTTTTATTTATCGTGCTTCCCCAGATGTATAAAAAGGTGATTCCAGCCCTGTTAAGCCAGGTAATCACCATCATCAAGGATACTTCCTTCTTAAAAATGGTGGATGTGGCGGAGTTTATGAGAAACTGCTCCGTTGTCCTTGGAAGCATTTACGATACCAGGGGTATGCTGCTTTTATTCGGATTTGAAGCCCTCTGCTATTTTACCATCTGCTTTGCTCTTAGCTGCGTGGTGAGGGGATATCAGAAAACCATTGTGACCGGTTAGGGAGGAACATCTTGTTATGGAAAAGTTTACAATCACCATTACCCGTGAATTCGGAAGCCTGGGGCGTTCTATCGCCAAGGAGCTGTCCAGAGAGCTGGGAGTGGAATTCTATGACCGCGATATTGTGGAGGAGGTAGCAAAACAGCTTAACCTTCCTGTCTCCACGGTCAGCGAAGAGGAAGAAAAATCAAAGCAGAGCTTTCTGCCCCGTATGTTTCCGTTGGGGACGGACGAGACTTATATCCAGGATATTATTTTTGATGTTCAAAAAGGCATCATTCTGGACCTGGCTAAAAAGACCAGCTGCATCCTGGTAGGAAGATGCTCGGATTACCTGTTGGAAAAGGAAAAGAACAACATCAATATTTTCGTTTATGCACCTTATGAAAAAAGGCTGGAAAACTGTGTGAACACTCTTGGCATGACAGAGAGTGAGGCAAAACGAATGATCGCGTCTGTTGACAGGGCCAGAAATGCCTATCATAAGAAATACGCCGGTTATCTGCCCGGCGATCCGGAACATAAGAACCTGATGATCGATTCTACCCTTCTTGGAGTAACGGGAACCGCAAAGCTGATTGCAGAGATTGTGCGTCAGTTATATGGAGAATAATCAAATTGGGAAGCTTTTCATAAAAACAGGCCTTTTTGGTGAAACTTGGGTGAAAACCCCGGTTTTTTACTGAAAGGGCCTGTTTTGTTGACATGGAAGAAAACCAGGGATAAAATTGGATAAAGAAGCAGGCTGGCAGGGATTGGGTAAAAAAGTCCGCCTGATAAATATGCGGTGGCAGGAGGAAAAGAAAGTGCGTTATCGATTAAAGAAAAGGCTGATTCCTGTGGGAGCGGATGAGACGGTTCCAGAAGGGGAACCCCTGGTGGAGATCATGAGCAAGGAAGAATACTTTAAAGCTTATCATACGAAGTATCAGGATCATTTGCTGATGAGAAACTTAGAAAGGGCGCAGTACTGCAGGGCAGAGCTGTTAAAGGACTGTGTCATTGGAACCCTTGTTATTCCTGTTAAAAAAGAGCTTTTAGGCAGGCCTGTGGTGTTTGGCTATTACATGGACCAGACCCGGCTTATCTTCATTGATGACAGTGGAAAAGTGGAAAAAAACCTTCACGAGATGGACCGGATCCAGATTTTTGATAAAACCTGTGTTTCCCATATGTTTTTTGATTTCCTGGAGTATCTGGTAAAGGATGAGATTGAATTTTTGCAGAAGTATGAGGAAAAGCTGGCGGAAATGGAAGACCGGATCATGAGCGGTAGAAGGGACCGGAGCGATGTCCCTGCTTCCATTCTAAGAGCGAGAAAGGAACTGGCAAAGATTTCCTCTTACTATGGACAGCTCTTAAATATCAGCCAGACCTTGACAGAAAATTATAACGGACTCTTAAAGGATGAGGACTGTGCTTTGTTTTACCTGTTTTCCGGCCGCATAGCAAGGCTTTCGGAGTATGGGAAGGAATTAAGGGAATATGCCCTGCAGATCCGGGAAATGTACCAGGTGCATATAGATATGAAGCAGAACCACGTGCTGACCTTTCTCACGATGGTCACTGTAATTTTCATGCCTCTTACGCTGATTGCCGGCTGGTATGGCATGAATTTTAGAAATATGCCGGAGCTTAACTGGGATTACGGCTATCTGGTCTGCGTGATAGCAAGTGTCATAATTATTCTGATAGAGATTTGGTATTTTACTAAGAATGGCTGGCTTAAAAGATAAGAAGCAGGGTTTTGGGAATTATTTCCAATTAAAAATGATATGGAAAATTCAAGCCATCGCCCTTGACACTCAAAAAAAAATCTGCTATAATATACCTTTGTGTGAAGCGAGAGGATGAAGGTCTGAAACGTGCCTGCTACCTCTCGTTTTGTTTGCGAAAAGTGTGTGCGAGGCCGTCGGCAACATGGGAAGCCGGTTGGCCGTAAGAAAGGAACCAAGCATTTATGGAAACAGTTAGATTTGATGAATTACAGTTAGATGAAAGAATTCTGCGGGCAGTAGCAGATATGGGATTTGAAGAGGCATCTCCTATCCAAGCCCAGGCCATTCCGGTCCAAGCAGAGGGAAGAGATATCGTTGGGCAGGCTCAGACTGGAACTGGAAAAACAGCAGCCTTTGGCATCCCTCTGTTGCAGAAGATTGATCCTAAGTCGAAAAAGCTTCAGGCGGTTGCCCTCTGTCCAACCAGAGAGCTTGCCATTCAGGTGGCAGATGAAATCCGCAGGCTTGCAAAATATATGCACGGTGTTAAAGTTCTTCCGATTTACGGAGGACAGGACATTGTAAAACAGATCCGTTCTTTAAAAGACGGTACTCAGATCATCATCGGAACTCCGGGACGTGTTATGGATCATATGCGCAGAAAGACCGTGAAATTTGAAAACGTTCATACTGTGGTCATGGATGAAGCCGATGAGATGTTAAATATGGGATTCCTTGAGGATATGGAAACCATTTTAAGCCAGCTTCCGGAAGATCGGCAGACGGTTATGTTCTCTGCTACTATGCCGAACGCCATCATGGAGATCGCCAGAAAATTCCAGCAGGATCCGGTGACTGTTAAGGTGGTAAAGAAGGAGCTGACCGTTCCGAAGGTAACCCAGTATTATTATGAAGTAAAGCCTAAGAGCAAGGTAGAAGTTATGTGCCGTCTTCTGGACATGTATGCACCGAAGCTGTCCGTTGTCTTCTGTAATACCAAGAAGCAGGTAGACGAGCTGGTACAGGCCCTTCAGGGACGGGGATATTTTGCGGAAGGACTTCACGGAGATTTAAAGCAGATCCAGCGTGACAGGGTCATGAACAGCTTCCGTAATGGTAAGACGGAGATCCTTGTGGCAACTGATGTTGCAGCCCGTGGAATCGACGTAGACGATGTTGAAGCCGTATTTAATTACGATCTTCCTCAGGATGACGAATATTATGTTCACAGGATCGGCCGTACAGGCCGTGCAGGACGTGAGGGCATTGCTTTCAGCTTTGTAGTGGGCAAGGAAGTTTATAAGCTCCGTGACATTCAGCGTTACTGCAAGACCAAGATCATTCCTCAGGCGATTCCATCATTAAATGACGTGACAGCCATTAAGGTGGATAAGATTCTGGAAAGTGTGGCGGACACCATTGGAGATACGGATTTAAGCAAGATGGTAAACATCATTGAAAAGAAGCTTTTGGAAGAGGATTACACCTCCCTTGATTTAGCGGCTGCCCTGCTGAAAATGACGATGGGCGACGAAAGTGAGGATATCATCGATACAAGAGAACCTCGTTCCCTTGATACGCTGGATAGCCTCTACGGCGGCGGAAGCCGTGGCCGCAGCAGCAGAAGCGGAAATGGTAATGGAAATGGAAACAGCCGGGGAGGAAGAAACGATTCTTCCAGAGATGATATGGCCCGTCTGTTCATTAACATCGGAAAGAACCAGAATGTGAAGCCGGGAGATATCCTGGGTGCCATTGCCGGAGAGTCCGGTATGCCTGGAAAGATGGTCGGAAGCATTGATATGTATGATAAGTATACATTCGTAGAGGTGCCGAGAGAAAACGCCGATGCAGTATTACAGGCCATGAAGGATGTTAAGATCAAAGGAAAAAATATCCATATGGAAAAAGCCAACGGAAAAGGCAGATAAATTTCCGGGAGCTGGTGAGGAAGGAAGACGGATCGTCTTACCGGATCCGCCGGGCTCCCATTTTTTTTGTCCACAGGCAGTAAAAGGTTTTCTTGCTTCTTGTGGAAAAAGAAGTTACAATATGTTCAAGATGTGCATATGGTACAGGCTTCATGATGTTTTAACCTGGAAATGCTTCGGACAGGGACGTGGAAGACAGCCTGGGAGCGGATATGTAGATACAGGAGGTTATAATGGCAGAGTGGAAGAAGAATGATCGAATAGAAGCAGTAATTGAAGATATGAGCGAAACCGGGGAAGGGATCGGCAAGACCGATGGATTTACCTGGTTTATTAAAGATACAGTTATAGGAGATAAGGTTGAGGCTAAGGTGATGAAAACCAAGAAGTCTTATGGGTTTGCAAAGCTGGAACGGATCACAGAACCGTCTGTAAACCGTGTGACACCCAAATGTCCAGTTGCAGGGCCTTGCGGCGGCTGTCAGCTTCAGGCGATGGATTATGAGGAACAGCTTCGGTATAAGGAACGGAAGATTTATAACAATATCACCAGGATCGGCGGCTTTTCCGAAGTTCCCATGCTGCCTATCATGGGGATGGACGAGCCATGGAGATATAGGAATAAGGCGCAGTTTCCATGGGGATTGGATAAGGAGGGGAATACTATTGTTGGGTTTTATGCAGGGCGTACACATTCCATCATAGGGTGTGAGGACTGCCTTTTGGGGGTAGAGGAGAACCGGGAGATTTTAAGGCGGATCAAGGCGCATATGGAGCGGTATCACCTTATGCCTTATGACGAAGCCACTCACAGGGGCCTGATCCGCCATACATTGATTCGTAAAGGCTTTCGGACCGGAGAGCTTATGGTTTGTCAGGTTATTAATGGAAAAAGCCTGCCCCACAGCGGGGAACTGGTGGAACGTCTTCTGGAAATTCCGGGTATGACCAGTATTTCCTTCTNNAACCAGGTGGAAAACCTTTACGGGCCGGGATATATTACGGATTATATTGGGGATGTGAAATACCGTATTTCGCCTCTTTCCTTTTATCAGGTGAATCCGGTGCAGACGGAAAAGCTCTATGGCACCGCCCTTGAATATGCCGGGCTGACAGGCGGGGAAACAGTTTGGGATCTTTACTGCGGGATCGGAACCATCTCCCTTTTCCTGGCTCAAAAGGCAAAAAAGGTGTATGGAGTGGAGATCGTACCCCAGGCTATTGAAGATGCCAGGGAGAATGCCAGATTAAATGGGTTAGACAATGTGGAGTTCTTTGTAGGGAAGGCAGAAGAGGTTCTGCAGGAGCAGTATGAGAAGAATCATGTGTATGCTGATGTAATCGTGGTGGATCCTCCCAGGAAGGGCTGCGATGAGGCGTGTTTGGATACGATTGTGAAGATGGCGCCTAAGAGGGTGGTGTATGTGAGCTGTGATTCGGCTACTTTGGCAAGGGATATGAAGTATCTGGCGGAGAGAGGGTATGAGGTGGAGAAGGTTAGAGGGTGTGATATGTTTCCGCAGGGGTTGCATGTGGANNTAAATCAAAGGGTTTCGGAGACTTGAGAGTGAATGTAGGTGTGCTTTATAGTTGATTTGATTGAAATGTGTTTACTATTACCATGGTGGGGTAAGGGAAATGAACGTTTTGGCATAAGGTCAGAGCATATTTCTAAGTGAGTATAAGTGAATTATTGAGAGGTGATTTAATGTGGAAAACCTGTTGATTAGAGGAATTGCTAAAAGTATATGTGATGCAAGTAGCTTGACAGAAAAACATGAAATTTTTAGATCGAATAGAGGCGTGTTAGCGAATTGTAGGATTTTATTGTTTGGTCAGGAGATAGCAAATTTTCCAGAAGATTGGTGTAATCAAAAGTTTGGTAAGTATAGCTTATATGGCTTGGCTGATTATAGTAAAACTTTTATTCTTGATAAAAATGTTTTGGATATGCCAATTAATCCAGTAGTGGTTTCAAGATGTGCAAACTTTGATTTAAATATATCAAGTTATTTAAGAAAATATTACTATGGGAACAACTCTTTTGAAGAAGAAGGATTTAAGGAATTATTGATATATTTAAAAGAAAAGGGGTTTCAAACTACAATACAAGCGTATTTATTTGAAAGAGGCTATAATAATGTTGATAGATTAGATGAAAAAGTAACAATGGAAATTATCTTATCTGATATTATGTTTGAGAAATCTACAATAGAAGATTTAAAGCATGAGAAAGTAAAAAAACCATTTTTAAATAGGAAAGATGAGATGTTTGCGAAAGAGCGTTTTTTTCAGTTGTTAAATATTAATAGAATAGAGTCTTTTAATAAACCTGCAAAGTATTTGCTGATATATTGTCTTTTGTTAAAAGCATTTCTTTTGAAATGTAATGGAGAAATATCTTAATCAAATAAAGTAAATCAGCTTATTTTGTTCGCCTTAGATAACTTAAGTTGCTATATGGAAAGAGAAATAGTTATGTGTGCTCTGTATTTGATAAATGATAGTAATGCATTACCATTTTTTAGGAAAATGCAACCAAAAGTTAATAATATTATAAAAGAGATAAAAAATATGACATGGGACATATTACATATAAGACTAATGGAAGACGAGATGGCAATAAGGAATGAGGGAGGGGATTTCACTTTTCTACACTACTTTGTTTCAAGAGATGATAGGTTTATGAATGTATTGAAAGCAAACCCCGTTAAAAGTTTTATAATGATAAATGGAAGAGGGTTTATTATTTGTGATAAAAATGTAACAGATATATGTCAAGATAAATTACTTTTAGCGAAAATAAAAAATGAGGATCAACAAAGATACGATAAGTGTCAAAATTTAAATTATAAAATCATTTCAGAAAAATTGGAACAGGAATTAAGAAGCTTTGTAGGATAATGAAACGTTCTATGGAACGAAAAGCTCGATAAATCAAAGGTTTTCGGGATTGTGGAAGAGTAATTGACATGTGTTTTTGACTTGATGAGTAGTCTGCGGAAACTTATTTTACCCCTGGGGTAAATTTATATATTTGAAATTGAACTTAAGATTATGGCTATAATATGCAGTCAGGTTAATTTAGATAGGAGGTATTAAATTGTTTGGAATTCGATATGCTTTAGAATCCGATAAAGCATTTTGGCTTACGCATGATGAACATATAAGTGAAAACGAGCTATTGTTAAAAATCCGAGACAGGCGGGGATATATCATTAGCGATGAGGATAAAACTATAGGAGTTTTGCGGTACAATCTGTTTTTGGACATTATACCGTTTCTTACAATGATTTATCTGGATGAATCCTATCGAGGCAAAGGTTTTGGCAGACAAGCAATGCTGTTTTGGGAACATGAAATGTGTGAGCTTGGCTATAAAATGATTATGACATCAACACAAGTTGACGAAGGAGCCCAGCATTTCTATAGAAAGCTCGTATACAAAGATAGAGGAAGTCTTTTTTTAGATAACACACCATTTGAACAACCGCAAGAAATGTTTATGTAAAGATTTTTTAGTAACTTAATAAGCAATAGATGATAATTTGAAGCGAGGGTGTACATGAATACTGATTTTGTAAACTTAACAACAGAAAACCTTGTCAATGAGCATTTATGCTGCATTATCCGCAGTAAAAAGCCTCATCAAGGTATTGACGCAAAGCGACAATGGCTTTCTGACAGACTAAATGAAGGTCATGTCTTTAGAAAGTTAAATGCAAGGGCTACGGTTTTTATTGAATATGCTCCTCTTGAAACAGCTTGGGTTCCCATAACTGGTGACAACTATTATTATCTGTATTGTTTATGGGTTTCTGGTAGTCACAAAGGAAAAGGGTATGGGAAATCGCTGATGGAGTATTGTTTGGCTGATGCCAAAGAAAGTGGTAAATCCGGCATTTGCATGCTCGGAGCAAATAAACAAAAATCTTGGCTTTCTGACCAATCATTTGCGAAGAAGTTCGGCTTTACGGTTGTTGATACTACCGATAATGGATTTGAATTGCTTGCACTTTCTTTTGACGGAACAACGCCAAAGTTCGCACAAAATGTTAAAAAACAAGAAATTGAAAGCAAAGAGTTAACAATTTATTATGATATGCAATGCCCCTTTGTCTATCAAAACATTGAGATGATAAAACAGTATTGTGAAATGAATGATGTTCCTGTATCTTTAATTCAAGTGGATACGCTACAAAAAGCAAAGGAATTGCCTTGTGTTTTCAATAATTGGGGTGTGTTTTATAAAGGAAATTTTGAGACAGTGAATTTGTTAGATGTCGCCTACTTAAAGAGAATACTCAAAAAATGAAAATACAATTTCGGTTTTTTTCCGTTGATTATTAGGACTGTATTTTAAACAGTAGATCGAATGCTTGTTATCCATATAATACAAAGATAAGACTTACTTAAGTGTGATGTTTTATTATGGCAGGGAAATTTCATAGATGGGGTAGAAAGATTATCCCACTTTAATAAGCTAGTATGTTTTTGCCATGTAGTATCAAACTTTCGTCCCACTGCACGTTGAGGTGATAATAAAGATGACGTATTGTGATAAAAAGGAAAAATAAGACGGATTAACCACAAGGTGTTGTGGTTTTTAAGCAAAAAACAGGCGAAAAATGGGACAGGAAAGTGCATTTTTGGGCCCGGCTTTTTAAGAGCTTTTATAGATGACATTCGGAATTTTTAAAATGATACCCCAAAACACAAATTACACAGAGGTAAAGCCAAAGGCATTGGAATCAAAAATTCTGATGCCTTTGTTTTCATATTACACCAAAACAATTTTATATAGTTGCCATGGAGAGCAATGACTGAATTATATAAGGATGGATATCCTCAATTGCATTTCAATAATGAGATGATATAATAAACGAAGAAATGAACGAATGATACTCAAAATAAGGATGTCAATATTGTAAAACTTTATAGGGAAAAGGAGGACTCTAAATGCCACAATTGTTGACTAAAAAAATGATACGTGAAGTGTTCGTTCAAATGTTGAACAAACGTCCATTACAGAAAATTACAGTGACAGACATTGTAACCGCTTGTGAGATCAATCGGAATACGTTTTATTACTATTATGCGGATATTTATGATATTATATCTGAAATATTTCAAACAGAATTACAAAAAGTAATCAATGATTATAATGATACAAATTCATGGGAAGAGAGCGTACTTCAAGCATTGAAATTTGCGGTAGAAAACAAAAAGGCTGTTTACCATATCTATAATTCCATACAGAAAGAGAAATTAGAAAAATACTTGTTCGATGTATCTGGTAATGCCATGAGACGTTACGTAGAAAGGATAATAATAAACCTTGATATCCATGCATCCATTAGGGATATAGATATTATCATTCTGTTTTATCAATATGCCCTAACCGAAATGTTTATTAATTGGATTTCTTCTGGCATGAGCGTGGAGCAAGAAAACATTATTCGTAGAAGCGGCCAACTTTTTAATGGAAATATAGAACGTTCTTTACGAAAAAGTGTTGAGCTAAATGATAGTTGGTAAATTTGTCTCAGCAAGGATATATGAAAATTCATCAGATGATAAAGAGTGTTCGAAATTCGAACACTCTTTATTATTTGTCTGTATCAGTGAAAGCCTCTTGTTGATAGAATAAATTCATAAGCTTTTAGGGTATAACCCTGAATTTACTATTATAAAGGAGGATTAATGTATGTATTACAGTAGTGGTAATTATGAAGCTTTTGCGCGTCCTTTGAAGCCTGAAGGTGTGGATAACAAATCCGCTTACATAATCGGCTCTGGTCTTGCAGCTTTATCAGCGGCTTGTTTTCTTGTCCGTGATGGACATATGAAGGGAGAACGAATCCACATTTTGGAGAAAGACAAACTCCCCGGAGGTGCCTGCGATGGTTATAAATACAATGAACTTGGATATGTATTACGCGGCGGGCGCGAGATGGAAAGTAATTTTGAGTGTATGTGGGATTTGATGCGGTCCATTCCATCCATTGAGACAGAAGGCGTCAGTGTATTAGACGAATATTATTGGCTCAACAAACGTGATCCCAACTATTCTCTTATGCGTGCGACAATCAATCAGGGAGAGGATGCCCATACGGATGGAAAATTTGGTTTGTCTGATAAGGGATCTATGCAGATTATGAAACTGTTTTTTATGCAGGATGAAGACCTGTATGATAAACGTATTGAAGAAATATTTAATGATGAAGTGCTGAATTCTAATTTCTGGTTATACTGGCGTACCATGTTTGCCTTTGAAAATTGGCATAGTGCTTTGGAAATGAAACGCTACCTTCACCGCTTTATTCACCTCATTGGGGGCATGCCCGATTTTAAGGCACTCAAATTTACCAAATATAATCAATATGAGTCTTTAATTCTTCCGATGGTAAAATATCTGGAGAATCATAACGTTCAATTCCACTATGGAACGAAAGTAGTCAATGTCGAGTTTGATATCCAAAAGGATAAAAAACAGGCAAAGAGCATTTTGTGTATTCATGATGAGGTGGAGGATACGATCACCCTGACGGAGAACGACCTTGTTTTCATTACAAATGGTGGTTGTGTTGAAAATTCAACATTGGGTGACCAAAATCATCCGGCAGAGTTCCGCTGTGATATCAATGCTGGTGGAGGCTGGGATATGTGGCGCAAAATCGCAAAGCAGGATGCATCGTTTGGAAATCCCGACAAATTCTGTAGCAATCCTGAGCAGAGCAACTGGATGTCGGCTACAGTCACCACTTTAGATGAGCGTATTCCGCAGTATATTCAAAACATTTGTAAACGTGATCCATTCGATGGCAAAGTCGTAACAGGTGGAATTGTAACAGCTAAAGACTCTAACTGGCTTCTCAGCTGGACATTCAATCGTCAGCCACATTTCAGCAGTCAACCAAAGAATCAGCTGGTTGGTTGGATTTATGGACTGTTCAGCGACAAACCAGGTAACTTCGTGAAGAAATCTATGCGAGAGTGCACAGGTAAGGAAATATGTATGGAATGGCTGTATCATATGGGCGTACCTACAGATAAAATCGAAGAATTAGCAGAACATAGCGCAAATACCGTTCCTTGCATGATGCCCTATATTACTGCATTTTTCATGCCACGCCGTTTAGGTGACCGTCCAAGTATTGTACCTGAAGGCAGCACCAATTTTGCTTTCCTTGGACAGTTTGCTGAAACCAAGCGTGATACTATCTTTACTACAGAATATTCTGTAAGAACCGGAATGGAGTCCGTTTATACATTGCTGAACATTGATCGTGGTGTGCCCGAGGTTTGGGGAAGCACATATGATATCCGTCGTCTTCTTAGTGCGACTGTCCAGTTACAGGATGGAAAAAGTTTAATGGGCCTTGAATTAGAACCTGACCAGAAAAAGGGACTTGTTGAGGTAATTAAGAAAGTACAGAACACAGAAATTGAAAAGCTGCTAAAGGAATACCATTTGATAGGTTAACGGTTTTATCTTCCTAGAAAGATACTTAAAAGAAGGTGCAGTTTCATTTCATAGTAAACTGTGCCTTCTTTTTGCATTTATTTCATTATCAATGCTATCTTAGTGGCAGGCTATCCAATCTATAAGGGGTATCACAATATTCCAGCTCAAGTTCTTTGGCTCATGTGTTCATATTTATACTCATCCTAAGGCTTTAGTTACTATGGTAGACTGTTCAGCAAAAAATGAAAGAATAATAGTTATTGACAATTGAGAAGATCAACCTTATTACAATATGTCTCATCTGCAAGAAAAAAGCTGGAATTATACACTCGCTGGAAAGAATCATATGGGATTAAATTCAGAAACTAAGTTATCGTTGGATTACGTTGATACCTTTATGGTCATCAGAATCATAAGTACAAGGCACGTGGAGACGGTGGTACTTTTATCCAACAAAAATAGAAAAAATTTTAATATGGAAACTGATATAAATATATAGTATTAAGAGAAAGAGATTTCAATTAGAAATCTCTTTCTTAATTTTTGACAATTCTGTTACCCGTGATATTCTGGGGAAGATATTACAATACATACAAAATACAGTATAAATAAACAGGGATTTGGGAACTTGAACAGTATGAATATAAAAACGTATTTCGAATTACGGACAATAAAATCCTTTTGATAGTTATAAAGGACAAGATGCGATTATGTTCGAAGAATTGTTTTCAAGAATACTTCGGAATTCTAATTGTAGAATATAGGTATTATATGAATCCCGAAGGGAGGGCTTTATATTACCTTGCCTGCGGATCTCTCCGGAGGTGAAAAATTTTACAAAAATTTTACCTATAATTAACATAGATAATGCTTTAATTGTCTTTGGTTATTGTATAATTAATTGTTGTTGTGAAAAAGAAGATACAAATTTAAAATATTATAAAAGATAAGAGCTTCTTATTAAAGCTTTAATAAGGAGTCGATTAGGGAGGGTGACGAATGGATGATCTAATGTTAAAGTCTGGGCAAAGTGCCAAGATAAAAACAGATGCGGTAAACCTTTTTTATGGCAACTTCCAAGCTCTGAGGAATGTTACAATGGATATAGCGGAATGTGCTATTACAGCCATAATTGGGCCGTCGGGATGCGGTAAATCTTCCCTTCTGCGTCTTTTTAATCGTATGAATGACCCGATACCAGGAGTTAGGGTAGAGGGGAAAATTATGCTTGATGGTGTTTCTATCTATGATAAGAATATGGATGTTGTTGCACTGAAAAAAAGAGTTGGTATGGTTTTTCAAAAACCCAATCCCTTTCCGATGTCTGTGTATGATAATATGGCTTTTGGTCCAAGGCATCATGGAATAAAACAAAGAGCTCGTCTTGATGAGATTGTGGAGAGGAACTTGAACCAGGTGGCTTTATGGGACGAAGTGAAGGACAAACTGAAAGAATCTGCTTTTGATCTTTCTCCGGGCCAGCAGCAACGTCTATGTATTGCCCGTGCATTGGCTGTGGAGCCTGAGGTTTTATTAATGGATGAATCATGTAGTGCTCTTGATCCGGAATCTACAATGCAAGTTGAGGGGTTAATGGAGGAACTGGCCAAAAAATATACGATTATTATTGTAACTCATAGTATGGAACAAGCGGCAAGGGTGTCTCATATGACTGCGTTTATGATGATGGATCATGATAGAGCGGGGACATTGGTCGAATACGCTCCAACAGCACAAATTTTTGCTAATCCTAAGGATAAACGCACCGAGGACTATATTACAGGTCGATTCGGATAGAAACTTTTAAAAGGTGTATCCGATAGGGTTGATAAGTACACCATAGAACTTGTAGTTCTTTAATATATTCTGAGAAATGGAGGAAATTAAACATTAGAGTTTTATCATAGTTGATGATTCTGATGTTTGATTTTTGTGAGAGATATGAGGAAAAAGATTGTAACATGCAAATTATTAAGACGAATAAGAGGTTCTATCAGCGTAGTGATATTGACCCTTTCTATGGGTATGATGACTGCCTGCAGCCAAGCACCTGGCTCAGCCACGATTGTTGCAGGCTCAACTTCTGTACAACCTTATGCTGAGATTCTGGCTGAAGAGTACATGGTTTTAAATCCAGACGCTGTGATTGATATCCAGGGCGGAGGATCTTCGGCCGGCATTACGGCAACCAAGACACACAGTGCTGATATTGGAATGTCCTCCCGTGCATTGAAAGATGAGGAGAAAAGTCTGTGGAATGTAGAAATTGCCAAGGATGGATTGGTATTGATAGTGAACCCTAGGAATCCGATACAAAACCTTACTTCAGATCAGATTCGCGATATTTATGCAGCTACAATTACCGACTGGAGTCAATTGGGTGGGTCAAAATCAAAGATCAATATCATAGCGCGTGAAGAAGGATCAGGTACAAGAAGTGCCTTTACGGAGCTGTTGATGGGTGAAGAAGAGATAACCCCGAAAGCTATCGTCCAGGACTCCAATGGGGCGGTACGGCAATTGGTTTCGGATGACCCCAATGCGATAGGATTTATCTCTTTGGGTTTGGTTACGGATGAAGTGAAAGCTTTACATTTAGATGGCATCGAAGCGACACGAGAAAATATAATGAATGGCAGCTACAGACTGTCCAGGCAGTTTTTATTTGTCACCGACGGTGAGCCGACCGGGTTAAATAGGGAATTCATAGATTTTACCCTTTCTTCAGAGGGGCAGAAATTACTGAGCAATGAGGGACTTATTCCATCAGAAGAGGGGGCAGGGAAATGAAGAGTTTTAAGGAAAAATTATCTGAGCGTGTGTTTCTTCTAATTGCTCTTTCGACTTTATCGGTGCTGGCGCTCATCACTGTTTTTATATTTATAAAGGGTATACCTATTATTGCCAAGGTTGGTATAATAAACTTTGTTTTTGGGATGAAATGGGCTCCAAGCCAAGGTGCCTATGGCATTTTCCCGATGATAGTGGGATCTGTATCGGTCACTTTAGGAGCAGCAATCCTAGGAGTTCCTATTGCCATTTGCTGCAGTATTTTTTTGGCTGAGTTTGCTCCTGCAAAACTTAGAAACATATTCAGACCCGCCATCCAGTTGTTGGCGGCTATACCTTCAGTGGTATATGGGTTCTGGGGAGTATTGTTCGTTGTACCAATGATACGTAATTACCTGGGAGGGCCGGGCTTAAGCATATTGGCCGGTTCCATCATTTTGGGTATTATGATCCTGCCAACGATCATCAGCATCACCGAAGTATCTCTCCTTGCGCTGCCACGCCATTATAAAGATGGGGCACTTGCATTAGGGTTGACACATTGGCAAACCATACATTCATTGCTGCTACCTGCGGCCAAATCGGGTATTGTTGCCGCCATAATTTTAGGTTTAGGCAGGGCAATTGGTGAGACCATGGCGGTGATTATGGTTTTGGGTAATGCTGTCGCACTTCCTGAATCAGTTCTTGACCCTGTCAGGACACTGACCACGAATATCGGTATTGAGATGGGATATGCATCTGGCGAACACCAACAGGCGCTTTTCGCCACAGGTATTGTATTGTTTATCATTATCATGATTTTAAATGCTACTGCCCAATACATCACACGAAAGAGGTGAGGTCACTATGAGAATTAGCGCGAAAACTTCCCAAAAGATAGCAAAATTTTTGATTTGGACAGCTGCTCTTCTTGTTATTGCAATTCTTTTTTCAATAATTATCCATATACTAATCAAGGGCATACCTATGCTCAGTTGGCAGTTTTTAACGGATATTCCGCGGGATATGGGCCGTTCTGGGGGTATTTCCTCTTCCATTGTCGGTACTCTGATTGTGACTGCAGTTGCCGTTATTGTCGCAACACCATTTGGAATTGGAACAGCTATATACCTTACGGAGTACACACGTGAGAGCAGAGTCACCCGCATTATCCGTTTCAGTGCCGAGTCCCTGGCAGGGATACCATCCATTGTTTATGGACTTTTTGGTTTTATCTTCTTTGTCATATACTTAAAAATGGGATGGTCAATTTTATCCGGTGGATTAACCATGGCTATCATGATTCTGCCTACTATCATACGTACATCAGAAGAGGCGATTCGTACTGTGCCACAGCTATACCGGGAGGTAGGCTTCTCTTTGGGACTCACTAAGTGGCAGGCAATAACCAGGACGGTACTCCCATCTGCACTCCCTGGTATCGTTAATGGAGTAATTTTGAGCATAGGGAGATGTGTAGCGGAGACAGCTGCTGTTATTTTAACAGCCGGCTCAGCATTGCGCATGCCAACATCACTCTTCTCCCCAACTCGAACGATGGCAGTACATTTTTATATACTGGCGAGGGAGGGAATATCCATGGATAACGCTTATGGAACAGCAGCGCTCTTGATTATTCTTATTCTTCTGCTTAATGTTGGTTTCAATATGCTGGTCAATAGATTCATAGCTAAAGGCCGTTAAGAGGTGAAAAATGACACAGAAATCAAAAATAGAAATAAAAGGATTAAACTTCTATTATCAACAAAAGCAGGTTATTAAAGAACTTAACCTAGAGATACCCCAAAATCGGATTATGTCTGTTTTTGGTCCGGCCAACAGTGGTATAACAACACTGCTTCGCACATTAAACCGTCTGAGTGACTTGACTGTGGGAGCCCGGCATGAGGGTGAGATACTTTTAGATGGGAAGAACATCTTTGACCCGGACGTTAATGTGACAGAACTGCGCCGCAGGGTAGGGATGGTCTTTGATGTACCAACACCTCTGCCTATGTCCATCTTTGACAATGTCGCATTGGGACCCCGTATGGGTGGAATGAAAACCAAGGCGGCTGTGGCAGAGGAAGTAGAAAAGGCTCTGCGTATGTCTGCCCTCTGGGATGACGTCAAAGATAGGCTGGATACTCCTGCAGCCAGGTTATCCGGTGGTCAGCAGCAGCGCTTGTGTATTGCCAGGGTTTTGGCTCTTGAGCCGGAGGTTATTTTGCTGGACAGACCCTGTTCTGCTCTTGACCCAATATCAACGGCTAAAATTGAGGAATCCTTAATACAGCTTAAGGAGCAATACACCATTATCATTGCACCGCATACGGTTCAGCAGGCTGGGCGTATTGCTGACCGGGTTGCATTCATGTTAATGGGAGATCTAATAGAACAAGGTTATACCCAAGAGGTCTTTTCATTCCCCAAGGATAATCGAACGAACGATTACCTTACCGGAAGATTTGGTTAAAATTCCGTATATTCTATAAGTTTTTGTAAAAGGAGATGAGCATATTGGTTAGAGAACGTTTCACACAGAAGATACTTGAAGTTAAACAAAAGGTATTAAAAATGGGAGCTCTGGTTGAGAATATTATTGACACGGCAGTGACTGCTTTAAAGACACAAGATCTTGATCTTGCAAGGAATGTTTTGAAGAAAGATGACGAAATAGATCAGTTAGAACTTGAAATTGAAAAGGAATGTATGATGCTTCTTGCTCTTCAGCAGCCTCTCGCCAAGGATTTAAGGACAATTGCATCGGTTCTGAAAATCATAACAGATCTTGAAAGAATGGGAGACAATGCAGTAAACATTGCAGAGGTAATACTTGAGATTGGCGAAGAACCCATTATGAATTCCCTAAAAGATATTCCAAGGATGGCAGATATTGCTCAGAAAATGTTAAAGATGAGCCTTGATGCCTTTGTAAATGAGGATATTGCCCTTGCACAAAAGGCAGCTGAAAGGGACGAAGATGTTGACAGGCTCTATGAAACCGTTATAAATGATATCCTAAACATCATCACAGAAAAAAGGGAACTTACAAAACAAGGTACTAAACTTCTGTTCTTAGGACGGTATCTTGAGAGAATTGCCGACCATTCTACCAATATATGTGAAAGAACGATATACATGATTACAGGTGAGTTAAAGGAAATAAATTAGAGGCATGCCTTTAATTTATTTCCTTTCAGACTGCTCTTAAAAACTAAAACTAAAAAACACAGACTAAAAAGGCCCATGTAAAAGTGGGCTTTTCCCATATGTGGAAACGATTTTTAACTGAAGTAACTTCAACCATAAAAAACTCCATTCCGAGCTCAAGTTGAAAAACTTAAAACTCTAACATTAAAATTTTCTGGGCTGTCAGAAAGCAGCTCTTCTTGAAATGACCGGAATCTGCATTATTATACAAACAAAGGGGAAAGACCGGTTGCCCGAAATAGAATTTATATAATGTTTCTGTCCTGTATGATAGCTTCTTGGTATTTAGATATAAAGACGGAAATAGAAGATATTAAGCGGACAGAATAACTAAATAATTATATTTTCTTTTTAGTGCCCATGTTGTCAGAATAGAAATTAAAGAACCGTCTGATAATGGCATTATAGGTTTGATTATTATAGACGGGTTAGGTTGTAGGTTGGGAATAATCTTTTGGGGCTAAACCCGAAAATTGAGTTATTCACTTTAACAATGAAAGGGAAATTCCGGGTTCCAGTAAATTTGCAGGAATTTAGATGATTAGTAGAAAGTATGAAAAGATTGTTATTTGGTATATCTGGCTTGCCGATACATAACGGCACAAAGAAATATAATTATGCAAGTGCCATTCATTATTTGAAGTCTGTGGGATTGGATGCTATGGAACTTCTTTTTGTCCGTAATGTTAATGTAACGGATCACAACAAGGAGGCAATACTGGAGGCGAAGAATGAGGAAGAATTTTATCTTTCTGCTCATGCGTCTCATTATTTGAATTTGAATGCTGATGATGTTGAAATACAGAACCAATCAGTAAAAAGAATAATTGATGCTGCCGGCGGGCTGAGAAAGGTCAACGGAAGGAGTTTGGTATTGCATCCAGGATACTATATGAAAGATTCAAAGAAAGAAACTTATGATACCATTAAGGATAATTTAAGGAAGCTGCCTGACTGCGGAGTCAATTATAGGCTTGAGACAACTGGAAAAGGAACTCAGTTTGGTACTCTGGAGGAACTGGTTGCTTTGTGTAAAGAGATTCCTACTTGTAAGCTTTGTATTGATTTTTCACATATCCATGCGAGAACGAACGGAGGACTCAGAAGGTATGATGACTTTACGGATATCCTTGAATATGTCTGCAATAATCTGGGCAGGAGCGCAATTGAGGATTTGCATATTCANNTATAAGGTATACCTCAAAGGGAGAAAAAAGTCATGCTCCATTAATGGAAAGTGATTTCAACTATAGAGAATGTCTGAGAGCCATTAAGGATTTTAAGGTTAAGGGGTGTATAATAGCTGAAGGCCCGTTGCTGGAAAAGGATGCTCTGCTCCTGAAACAGACATATGAAAGATTGTAAAAGAAAATGATTGTATGAAATTTATGTACTGGAATTATTCAAAAATAAAATAATAATAGAGCTAGGGCTTGTACCCTAGCTCCTTTGTCTGTAGTCTGAAGCTGGTAAACAATGTTTTACTAGCTTTTTTGCCATCCCAGGCACTCATATGTTTAGTTGACAGATACTTGTGTGCTTTTTTTGCTTATTATTTTTGCAACAGACGCCATAGGGTTGTACGGCTGATGCCCAAGCGTTTGGCTGCGGTGGTGTGGTTGCCCTCGGTTTCGTTGACCACCCGAATGGCGATGTCTTGGCTGATCTCTGTAAGTGTACGGTTTAAATCCAGAGGAGTGGCGGCATTTTCTTTCAGGGAGGAGAAAGCACCAACGTGCCGCTCCTTACGCAGTACCTGACGGACATTTTCGGCGGTGATGATTTGGCTGGCACCCGTTATCGCAAGTTCCCCAATTACCCGACGGAATTGGGTGTAATTATGGGGCCAGTTGTAACTTTGCAGCAGAGACAGCGCTTCCGGATCTGCACCTAAAATCTGCCGGGGCATGTTGACGTTCATGTGGCTCAGACATAGATTCATCAGAGTGGGAATCTGATGTGAGAGCTGACGCAACGGCGGCAGATACAAGGAAAGACAGGAAAGTTTTTCTCGAAAAAGAGCACCTACTTTAGATATATATTCGCCACTCTGGCAAACACAGGAAATCATTACTCTGTTTCGCTGGCACACATCCATCTCCTTCAGCACAGCGATTAGCTGGTACTGCCGTTCCAGAGATAATACATCCACATTTGCAAAGTATAGGGTGCTGCCCTCGTCTGCCAATGGGGAGTTGTGATGCTCCATAAGAAACGCCCAGCTACGGTCGTTCAGCAGGCTGCAGTTGATGGACACTAAGGGGTTGTTGTGCAGCGGGCCCCTGATGTAAAGCATGCTGACGATAGATTCCTTACCCGTGCCATCCTCGCCTGTGAAAATGACAGGGGCGGTGCTTTGGCCTATTTGGTCAATTTCCTGCTGAAAACCTTGGAGATTCCCTGGAAAGCTGAAAATGCTGTTGTAGTAAGCTGCCTCTGCCTCGGCTCGACCGGAGAAACTGATACCAATCTGGTTTGAGGATACCGGTAATTTTCTTTCATCGAAGAAAAAGGCGGTATATCGCAAAGAACCGCTGGCAATTTGCCGAACACGAATGGAGTAGCGCATGCCTTTTAAAGAACGACTGATTCGCTGATCCCCCTCCTGTCCAGCTTGGGATAGTTCCTGACGCAGCAATTCCAATAATTCGGGCTTTAGATCTTCCGGCGTGGACAGAAACAGATCTCCCTGACTGTCAAAGACAATAGTCTGTCCGATCTGCCCGCGAATAAGCTCTCGAAAAAACAAATTTTCATCCCGCAGGTATTGTTGGTTGTCGCACAGCAGCAATATCTGGTTAAAGGCATTTCGGATACTGTCTATCCCGGAGGTGATAAGGAAGGAATTGATTCCGAGCCGCTGGGCTGTGGTGTTAACAATCACGTCGCAGAGAATGGTCTCACACTGTTTATCCTGAAGACTACGCAGGGTCGGCTCCACCGCTTCAATAGAATCTACTATATGGATATCAATATCGCATTCCAGCAAATCGCATAGGGGCTGCACATGGTTTCGAATATCGGCGAAGGAAATCATGGTAGTCTTTTTTTTCAGCCCACCCGCCAGTTTGATGGCACAGAGAATATCATACATAGAAATTTCAATCTCGATAACAGGAATGGTTAGCTGCTGCCGCAACATCTGCGCCGTAGCACCACGGGATATTACCACATCGTAATCTCCATGAAAGTTATTCCGAGCGACGATAAGACCCTGCTCCATATCACCCACATAGACTGTCAAATCAATCTGGGGATATTCTTTCGCCAGATTGAGCATCTGAATTTTCATTCCCTCGTAGGGTGCAATGCCCAAAACACGAATATAGTTTTTCATAAACACCTCAATAATACGTTTCATATTTGAACATATTATACCAAATGCACAAAAATTAAGCAACAAATTTTTCGTATGTTTCAAATATAAACAATTTAAAGGCGAAAATAACTTGACGAAAGCAGTGGAATTTATATAAAATGAATATAAATTTAAACTAAAAGGGATTAACAATTTCCGAAATGTACAAAAAAAGAAATTAGCCCTTCTAAACTGTTTCAAAATGAAACAACAGGAGGTGAATGAATGGTAAAGCTTTTAATCATTGCTGATGACTTCACGGGAGCACTTGACACAGGCGTGCAGTTTGCAGCCAGGGGTGCGGCAACAATCGTGGTCACAGATTTAAACTATGATATTCGGTTAATTGAAAAAACGGTGGAAGTTTTAGTAATGGTTGCAGAAACCCGGCATCTGCAGCCACAGGAGGCCTATGAGATTGTGTACAGCACAGTGCATAGAGCATTTCAAGCCGGAATTGCTTACATTTATAAAAAGACAGACTCCGTACTGCGGGGAAATATTGGCAGTGAACTGACGGCACTGATGGACGCAACAGGTGTCGACACCATACCGTTTCTCCCTGCCTTTCCCAAACTGGGCAGGGTCACCCGGGAGGGAATTCACTATATCGACGGTGTACCTTTGGCCCAGAGTGTTTTTGGCCAGGATCTTTTTGAACCGGTTTTGGACTCGGCGGTGGCGGATATCCTTGGTCAGCAAACAAATGTGCCGGTGTTGATACACCCACGAAAGGAAGAGCATAAGATTTCAAATCCCGGCATCCAGGTATTTGATGCTNNTAAAACACATCGGCAGAGAACTGGGGCTGGAGTTGTTACGATTCTGTGCAGGATGTGCCGGGTTTGCGGCGGTGCTGGCAGATATGCTGAATTTGAAGGGGCCTGCCCCGAAAATACCAAAGCTTGAAGATACTCTGTTTATAGCTTGCGGCAGTGTCAATCCGGTAACGATCAGCCAAATGAAGGCGGCACAGGAACACGGCTTTCCACATGTAAATTTGAACCCTGTTCAAAAACTGGAAGGTCGCTGGGTGGATAGTAAGCAGGCGGTCGAATGTATTCGTCAATGGCTGGCACAGGCATCCGCAAAAAAACGCTTTATTCTTGATGTTAATGACCCGGAAGGGTGTGAGGATACCGATATCTACGCACGGGAACACAACTTGACAACGGAACAGCTTCGGGTGCAAATTTCGGACAATCTGGCAGTTTTGATTAAACGAATACTTGACGATGGTCTGAACGCCACTCTTTTATGTACCGGCGGCGACACGCTGATGGCGTTAATGCAAGCGGTAGACGTTTCGGAGCTGACGCCAATTTGCGAAATGGCAACAGGCGTTGTTTTAACAGAATTTATTTACAAAGAAAAAACATATCATATTATTTCAAAATCCGGTGGTTTTGGAGATCAAGATCTGCTTATAAAATTAGCAGAAAAGATTTCCTGAAAATAACAAAATAATAACTGGAGGTATATATTATGAACTATCCTACTCTCGCCGGTTTGACTTTAGACGGTCGTATCTACCGCAACGAAGAAATGGGTACTGTGGAATCCATGGTACCTCCCGGCCCTTTCGCCACCTGCCATTCTCCTGCTATGCTGGAGTTGCCAAACGGCGACATGCTGTGTTGGGGGTTTGCGGGAACTTATGAAGGGGAAGCCGACGTACATATTGTATGTGCCCGTCTTCCAAAGGGTGCCGATCGATGGAGGTCGCCGGTCTCCGTTTCCGGTGACCCAAAGCGCAGCGAGCAGAATCCATCTTTATTCTACGGCCCTGACGGTGCTGTTTGGTGTATGTACACCGCGCAGTTGGACCGCATTGCGGGCAAAGACAACATGCAGTTCACCTCTCAAATCAGATGCCAAAAGAGCTTTGATTGCGGCCTGACTTGGGGCGGCTATGAAACCGTCTTCCCAAGAGAAGGCAGCTTCTGCCGCCAGCCGATTCAGATTCTGAAAAATGGCCGCTGGATTTTTGGCAACTGGCTGTGCACCGACTCTGAAGAAGGTCTGTCCGGTGACCCCAGCGTATTTCAGATTTCTGATGACCAGGGCAAGTCTTGGCGTATGGTAGAAATGCCGGACAGCTGTGGCCGTGTTCATCCAACCGTTGTGGAGATGGATGACGGGCACCTTGCAGCTTTCATGCGCAGCCGTGAGGCCGACAATGTCTACCGCAGCGAATCTCTGGACTGGGGCGAAACCTGGTCAGAGCCGAAACCTACTCCTCTGCCAAACAACAACTCCTCTATAAGTGCTATCCGCACCAAAAGCGGCCGTGTTGCTGTGGCATATAACCCCACCGCCACTCCATCTCCCGTTCCAGGCAAAGCTGCATGGCCGGGGCTGCGTTGCCCTGTTGCTGTGGCACTGTCCGAAGNNGCGGCCTTACTTTTCCATTAATCCGCTTGATGGAACGCGGCGAGGGATACATCGGTGAGGAGAACAAAACAAACAACAAGCAGTACGAGTACCCTTACCTGATGCAGAGCACTGATGGCAGACTGCATCTAACATACGCGGCGTACACCCGTAAGTGCATTAAATACGTTAGCTTTACCGAAGAAGATGTTATCGGCGCAAAGCGTGAGTACGTCGGCGTGTACAACCCTACCTCCGGCGAGGGCACAAAATGAGCAACATCCACAAGGATATCTTTTGCTAAATTATTACCAAAAGGAGTGATGTCAGATGCAGACTGTATATAACGTAAAATTGCCCCATGCCGTCTATGGCGGCGAAAACTCAATAGACAATATCACCGCAATCCTAAAGAATCATCAAGTTAAGCGTGTAGCCATGTTTACCGACAAGGTAATACATGCCTCCGGCCTGTATGATTTGCCGGAAGCTGCAGTAAAGGCTGCGGGTGCAGATTACTATGTACTGGACGAGATTCCACCAGAGCCGTCCTACACAGCGGTGCAGAATATTGTTGATCAATTCAAAGCAAGCGGCGCAGATATGATGATTGCCTGCGGCGGCGGCAGTGTTTTGGATGCTGCCAAGCTGGCCAGCGTGCTTGTAACCGATGAATACGGTGTAAAGGAACTACTGGATGAGCCGGGGCGTGCAAAAAAGTGTGTTCCAACAATTCTGATTCCCACCACCGCCGGCACCGGTGCGGAGGTAACTCCAAATGCCATTGTCGCAGTTCCGGAAAAAGAGCTGAAAGTTGGCATAGTAAACGAAAATATGATTGCCGATTATGTGATTTTAGATGCCCGCATGATTAAAAATCTACCTAGACAGATTGCTGCTGCTACCGGCGTGGATGCCTTAGCTCACGCCATTGAGTGCTACACCAGCAAAAAGGCTAATCCATTCTCAGACACCTTTGCAATGGAAGCGCTTGATCTGATTTTGAACAATATTATCCCTGCCTGTGATGATCCCGAGGCTATGGAAGCTAAGAACAAGATGCAGATTGCTGCATTCTATGCCGGAATTGCCATCACAGCTTCCGGTACCACAGCTGTTCACGCCCTAAGCTATCCTTTGGGTGGCAAGTATCACATTGCTCACGGCGTTTCCAATGCGATCTTACTGGCACCGGTTATGCGTTTCAATGCACCTGTCTGTCAGGATCGTTTTGCTTTAGTATATGATCGCTGCTGCCATGACACCGAAAATATCTGCCAAACAACGAATGAAAAGGCAGAATGGATGATTGAGCAACTTGAGCGAATCGTACGTCATTTAGAAATTCCAACCAGCTTAAAGGAATTCGGCGTTCCACTCGAGGATTTGGACGGCTTAGTAGAGGCCGGTATGCAAGTGCAGCGCTTGCTGGTAAATAATATGCGTCTTGTAACTGCAGAGGATGCAAGAAACCTGTACTTAGAAATCCTATAAATTATTACACAAATAGAAAAGGAGAGCGTTATTATGAAGAATGTTGAATTAAAAGGCATTATCCCACCAATTCTAACCCCTATGAATCCCGATGAATCGATCAATCAGAAGGAACTTCGTAACCAGATTGAACGCATGTTGGAGGGCGGCGTCCATGGTCTGTTCCCATTCGGAACCAACGGCGAAGGTTACATCCTAAGCGAAAATGAAAAAATTGAGGTTCTTGAGGCTGCGATCGACCAAGTAAAAGGTCGTGTTCCTGTGTACGCAGGTACCGGCTGCATTTCCACGGCGGATACCATTCGTATTAGCAAGAAAGCGCAGGAGCTTGGCGCCGACGTGCTATCCATTATCACGCCCAGCTTTGCGCTTGCTTCACAAAAAGAGCTTTACGACCATTACGTAGAAATTGCAAAGCATGTAGACATTCCAATCGTGCTGTACAACATCCCTGCACGCACAGGCAACAAATTGCTTCCTGAAACCGTTGCAAAGCTGGCGAAAGATGTAGATATCATCATGGGTGCCAAAGACTCAAGCGGTGACTGGGATAACTTACTTGCCTACATCAACCTTACAAAGGACTTAGACAAAGATTTCCGTGTTTTGTCCGGAAACGATTCACTGATTCTACCTTGCTTAGAGGCAGGCGGTGCAGGCGGCATCGCAGGATGTGCCAACGTATATCCTCATGTTCTTGCATCTATTTATGAACTGTTCAAGGCTGGCAAGCTCGAAGAGGCTAAAGCCGCTCAAGACTCCATCGCCTCCTTCCGTGCCGTATTCAAATATGGCAATCCTAACACGGTTGTGAAAAAGGCTGTTTCTCTGCTTGGTTATCCTGTAGGCGACTGCCGCCGTCCATTCAACTACCTATGCAACGAAGGCGCCACCGCACTAAAACAAGTTTTGAAGGAAAACGCCGACAAAGGGATGTGCTAATATGAGTATACAATTGAAACCTATTATTGGCATTTCCATGGGTGACCCCTTTGGAAATGGCCCGGAAATTACTGTTCGTGCACTGGCAGATGCGGAAATCTACCAGCGTTGTAAACCCTTAGTAGTAGGANNGAGCTGAATGTGGTTTCCACACCCGCCGAAGGCAAGTACACTTATGGCACCATCGACCTAATGGATTTGAAGCTGATTCCTGCAGACGAAATTCCGGATACCTCCAAACTAGATGTACCTAAGCCTTTTGGTGTAGGAGCCTGTGCCTTAGGTGGCGAGGCAGCTTTCCAGTATGTTGTAAAAGTTATTCAGATGGCTATGGATGGCCAGATCAATGCTACGGTTACCAATGCTCTGAGCAAGGAAGCCATAAACATGGCTGGCCATCACTACTCAGGCCATACCGAGATTTATGCTGATTACACGGGCACACCTAAGTACACCATGATGCTGGCTCACGGCGATCTGCGGGTCGTCCATGTTTCCACTCATGTGTCTTTACGTGAAGCTTGTGACCGTGTCAAGAAAGATCGTGTCTTAGATTGCATCCGCATTGCCAACGAAGGCTGCAAAGCACTGGGAATTAAAGAACCTAAAATTGGCGTTGCAGGGCTGAATCCCCACTGTGGTGAGAACGGCATGTTTGGCTGGGAGGAAGTGAAAGAAATCCAGCCTGCCATCGAGGCTGCCATGGCTGAGGGCATCATTATCCCTGAAAAGAAGCCTACCCCTCCTGATACAGTGTTCTCTAAGGCACTGGGCGGCTGGTATGACATCGTTGTGGCCATGTACCACGATCAAGGTCATATCCCACTAAAGGTGAAAGGCTTTGTTTATAACCGTGAGGAAAAGCATTGGGAGGCTGTCGAAGGTGTGAACGTAACCCTGGGTCTGCCTATCATTCGTGCCAGCGTGGACCATGGCACCGGCATCGACCTAGCAGGCAGCGGCCGTTCCAGTGAGCTGAGCCTGGTCAATGCCATAGATTATGCCATCCTTATGGTTAATGCCAGGAAAGAAGCCTGACATTGTATGGTATATACACTGTACGCGCATTTCTCCAAGTCGGTTTTCAAGCATTTCGCCAAACCGAATGCTTGAATTGATATCATGTGCCCAACTGCAAAAAATAATCCTGTATAAAAGAGAGGAGTTCAAACAAATGACCATCCCAATGATTATTGCCCTTGCTATCACTGTAGTCATGATTATTTTAATCATGACAGAAAAACTTCCATTCGGTGCACCTCCAATTCTCGCATGTCTGCTATTGGTTCTTTTCGGCGTAGCCGATATCAAGACTGCTTTCGCTGGCTTTTCTAACTCTACCATTGTTATGCTTGCCTCCTTCATGGCAATCATAGCCGCTCTGCAAAAGACCGGCTTTATTGCTTCCTTCAAAAAAGCAATGTACAACATGGCTGGCAAAGGTGGCTTTAAGGCCTATGTACTGTTGATTCTTGTGGTTATGCTAGGTACCAGCCTATTCGGCACAGGCTCAACTGCATATTATGTTCTTACTCTAGGTATCCTGTCCACCATACCTTTCAATGAAAAATTACCAGGTTCCAAAATTATTATGGCTTCCGGCTTCGCTGCCAACCATCCTTTGATTCCTGTGAATGTGGCACTGCAATACGGCATTGTTGTTGCTGTTCTACAAGCTGCCGGAGCAACTGTTGGTGAGGTTTCCTTAGTGAAATTCTCTTTTGTGAACTTAATACTTTCGTTAGCCTTCCTGGGATGGTGCTTAATTGCTTACAAAAGACTGCCTAGCCATCCGATCGCAGAGGCAACCGAGAATGCTAAGTCCCATGGCGAAAACGTTACCGAAATGCCAAAATGGAAAGAATACACTACATATGTAGCCTTTGCGGCTGCCGTTGTTGGCATGATTCTTCAAAGCAAAATTGGCGATGCAGGTTATGTAATTCCAGGTTTGGCTGTAACTGTACTGCTGGCTGCCCATGTTTTGGATTTCAATGAAATTCGTAACAGCATCGGTTCTCCAATCATTTTGATGTCTGCCGGTGTTATTGGCGTTGCCGATGCTCTTGGCAATACAGGGCTGACCGCTTTAGTTGGAGAAACTGTGGCCCAAATGCTTGGCACTAGCATCAATCCTTTCCTTCTGGTTTTTGCTTTCTGTATCCTGACAAGTGTACTTGCAACCCTTACAGGTTCTACCTTGGGGACTGTATATGTATTTGCACCTTTGGCTATTTCTACCTGCTTAAGCTTGGGTCTAAATCCGACTGCTGCCGCGGCTGCAATCGTAGTTTCAGGCTGGAACGGTCATTTCCTGCCTATTGACGGCATGCCGGCTATGATCATGGGCCTTGGCAACTACAAGCTGACTGAGTTCTGGAAATTCACAGTTCCGATGTACTTCATCCGCCTGCTTGCTCTTACTGCCGGAGCTTTGCTGATATTCCCAATGTAAGCTTCTAAATTACTTATATGAATGGTAATCTTTTTGATTCATTTAAGCCCTTATTGCATATATGAGGGATTTATGGTCTCTCTTATCGCTAACGACAAGCGTATTGCGACAAAATCAGTAGTGATTGAATGCATTCAATGCGTATCAAAAAATAACTAACTTTATATGAAACGGATAATATTCCGACATTTTGAGAAAGAGGTATGATTATGAATAATAAATTTGAACTAGTGCATATTGGCATAAACACCCCAAATGCTGAGGAGGCAGAAAAACTGGCTCAGCTTCTGAGCATGATGTTTAACCTGGAGCCTCGTCACGGACAAAAATCCGAATTCGGCGGCCCTTACTTCGAGTGTATGAAGGCTCCATTCCTGGGTGCAAACGGTCATATCGCTATGCGTACACCTGATTTGACCGCTGCCGCAGAAGAGTTGAAAGAGAAAGGCTTCTCCTTCAACATGGATACTGCCGCATATTCCGAGGATGGCAAACTGAAGAACGTCTATTTAGACGGCGAGTTTGGCGGCTTTGCCATCCATATTATGCAAAAGTAACGGCAAAACAAATTTAAACAACACAGGGAAATCAACCTCCGATTTAACTGCACTCCAAAAGTCAGGCATGTGATAAAATCAACATGTTAGACGAAAGGGGTGCAGTTTTTTTATAGAGGAATACATATAGTCATCGAAAAAGGGTATGAGGCGTTGCGTTTAAACTCAAGCGGCATCTTTTTTGTATACTCAAGACATGTGGAAGTAGTGATAATGATGACGTATTGCGGTTTTAATAAAAACAGATGAGAACCACAAGATATAGTGTTTTTTTGATGGAAACAGGGCGAAAAAGAGACTTAAAAATGGTCTTTTTTGGTCCCGTTTTTTTTCGGATTTCCACAAATGCCAAGTTAGATGTGGGGATGAAAGTTAAACGTTCAGAGGTTGGGTAATGTGAAATTCGTTCACCATTATTAAAAAAAGCGGTTGACAATAACCTTTTATAATAATACAATGGTGGAGTTAGCGGAAACTAACTTACTATATTTATTTAAAGAGGAGACCAGCCATGAAAAAATCTATATTAAAATCAACTGCTATTATTGCAGCTGTAGCTATGATGTTGACAGCCTGCTCAAATTCAAGTAACACAGCTACTGAAACGACTCGGGCTACTGAAGCTGAAACCACTACAACAGCGGAGCCTGAGGCAGCTTTAACGGTTGAAATCACCGATGTTCATGGAACGGTTACAGTTCCTGTAAATCCTAAAAATGTAATTTCTTTGGATAATAGAACTTACGAAACATTATCAGATTGGGGAATTAAATTAGTAGCTGTTCCCAAGGGGGTAATGCCGGCAGATTCACCATATGTAACCGATGAGTCCGTTCAGGATATCGGAAATCATCGTGAACCAAATCTTGAACTTATAGCAGCAGCCGACCCTGAACTCGTAATTATTGGTCAAAGATTTGCTTCCTATTACGAAGAAATAAAAGAATTAGTACCAAATGCAGCTGTTATTGATTTGAATTTTGATGTTTCTGAGGAAGCTGATACACCTGGAGAAAACTTAGTAAATGGACTTAAGGATTCTACAGCTACTTTGGGAAAGATTTTTGATAAAAATGAAGAAGCTGAACAGCTGGCAGCTGATTTTGATAAGGCTATTGAAGCTGTCAAGTCTGCATATAATGGAACGGATACAGTTATGAGTGTTGTGGTTTCTGGCGGAAATATTGGTTTTTCAGCCCCTGGTTCGGGACGTGTCTGGGGACCGATGTATGAAGTGTTCGGCTGGGTATCGGCATTAGACATTAACAATGCTACTTCCGATCATCAAGGCGATGATGTTTCTGTTGAAGCCATTGCACAAAGTAATCCGGATTGGCTTTTCGTGTTAGATCGTGATGCTGCAGTATCTTCTACAACTGATGCGGTTCCTGCTCAGGACGTTATCGATAATTCACCTGCTCTTCAAAACATAACTGCAGTTTCTGAAGGACATATCGTTTATGCACCAGCTGATACATACACAAATGAATCCATACAAACCTATCTGGAGTTATTTGGAGACCTTGCAAAGGCTTTGGCTGAATAGTATATAGGAGTATAGCATAGTGTTTAAAAATACAATGAAAAAAATGATTGGGGCTGGGAATTCTCAGCCCCAACGTTATAATTACAGTAAAAAATGGACAAAACCTTTTATATTAGCGATTATCGTTGTTATTATTTTAGGTATTATATCACTGTTTACCGGAGTTTATGATATACGGGGTCAAGTGGATGGAAGGGATATGTTTTTCATAACACGGGTTCCAAGAACAGCTGCACTCATGCTTACTGGTGCTGCAATGTCAATGTCAGGACTAGTCATGCAGCTTATTACACAGAATCGTTTAGTTGAACCTACCACAACAGGGACGATTGAATGGTCGGGTTTGGGACTTCTTCTTGTCTATTTATTATTTCCGGCACCAACTTTAGTTTTAAGAATGACCGGGGCAATCGTGTTCTCTTTTATAGGAACTATGATTTTCTTTTTGTTTTTAAAAAGAGTTAAACTTCGCTCTTCTTTGATTGTACCGATTATTGGGATGATGCTTGGAGCAGTTATTTCTGCATTTTCTACTTTTGTGGGACTTACCTTCCAAATGACGCAAAATATTGAAAGCTGGTTTGTAGGTTCTTTTGCAGCGGTTCAAATCGGAAGATACGAATATTTATGGCTGATTATTATAGTTACTGGCCTTATTTTTATTTGTGCTGATAAGCTGACTTTAGCCGGTCTGGGGGAAGATGTTGCTACAAGTCTTGGAGTAAATTATAACAAGATAGTTATTCTGGGGACTGGCCTTATTTCTTTTGCTGTTGGAATTGTTACAGCCGTTATTGGAAATTTACCTTTCTTAGGTTTAATTGTACCCAATATTGTTTCAATGTATAGAGGAGATAATCTTAGGAGTAATTTGCCTTGGGTATGTGTGTTGGGAATGGGTGTAATAACTCTTTGTGACATAATTTCCCGAACAATTATAATGCCTTTTGAAGTACCTGTCTCTTTGATTCTTGGAACAGTGGGGTCAATTGTATTTATTGTTATTTTATTGAGGCAAAGGAGGCTAAGATGAACAGAATAGAATACAATACCGGCCTTCATCATGAAAACAGATCAGCGAGAGCTTTTCGTTCTAAGAAAGAAGAAAAAAATTATTGGATTTTGTTGATAACATTGATTGTTTTGGGCGTTCTTGCTTCCTATGGCCTTTTGGTTTATAATAATCCGGTTCCAATTGATTCTCCTTCTTTTCTCCCGGTTGTCAGAAGAAGGACGTTCGCTCTTACTGCAATGATTATTTCTNNAGCACTTTACTCAACCATTCATACCAGTACAATATTTTTCTTTGGTGCCAGTGCCTTTATAAATTTTAGTGGTATTGAATCCTTTGTATTTCAAGTTGTTGTTATGGTCTTGATGTGCTTGATCCTTTATGGCTGGCTGCTTTCCGGAAAGTATGGAAATTTACAGCTTATGCTTTTAGTTGGAGTAATTATGGGAACTGGGCTGAAGTCTTTATCATCTTTTATGAGAAGACTTCTTGCACCGTCAGAGTTTGATATTTTACAGGCAAGATTGTTTGGTTCTGTCAATAATGCAGATTCGAAATATTTTCCTCTTGCAATTCCAGTTGTAATAATTGTAGCAGTACTTCTTCTTGCTTATTCTAAGAAGTTAAATGTTGTGTCACTTGGAAAGGATTGCTCTACTTCTTTGGGTGTCAAACATCAGGCTCACGTAATTTATGCTCTAATATTAGTTTCTGTTTTGATGTCAATTTCTACGGCTTTGGTTGGACCACTTACTTTTTATGGATTTTTAGTTGCAACTTTGAGTTATCAAGCGGCGCCAACGTATGATCACAGATATATTTTTCCAATGGCTCTCGCGATTGGATTTTTGATAATAACAGGTGCATACTTTTTTATGTACCATATATTCAAGGCTCAAGGTGTAGTTTCAGTTATTATCGAGATGTTTGGCGGAATAGCATTTTTAATTGTAATTTTAAGGAAGGGTACTTTATGATAATTATTGATAATGCCAGAAAGTCGTATGATGAGGTAGAAATAGGACCTTTGGATATTAAAATACCAAAAGCAGGTCTCACTTCTTTAATTGGACCCAATGGTGCTGGAAAATCTACGACACTCTTGATGATTGGAAGACTTTTGGATATGGAAGAAGGCCACATTAAGGTGGCAGATATGGATGTTACTGAATCAAAATCAGAGGACTTAGCAAAAGTTTTGACTATTTTGCGGCAGGAAAATCATTTTGTAACGAGGCTTACTGTCAGGCAGCTGGCTGGATTTGGGCGTTTTCCTTATTCAAAAGGAAGATTAACGAAAGAGGATGAAGCTATTATTTCTAAATATATCGATTTTTTAGACTTGACTGATTTGGAAAATAGATATTTAGATGAACTTTCTGGCGGCCAAAGGCAAAGGGCATATGTGGCAATGGTTTTGTGCCAGGAGACGGAATATGTACTTTTGGACGAGCCTTTGAACAATCTTGATGTTGCTCGTTCTGTTCAAATGATGGAGCATTTGAAACATGCGGCTAATGAATTTGGAAGAACAATTCTGACTGTTATGCATGATATTAATTTTGCGGCCAAATATTCTGATCGGATTTGTGCTATGAAAGATGGACGAATTGCCGCTTTTGGCACCGTAGATGAGATTATGGATTCAAAAATTTTGACGGATATTTTTGAAACGAAAATAGAAATTATTGATGGGCCCTATGGACCGATAGCGATTTATTAGACAGTGTTTTAAACTATAAGGTAGTGCAATCCGGCAGGCATTCCTTTGGCCGTTTACTTTTGCTCATCAGAATTAGGTTCCGCTAAACTTTGCGAGTGATCCGCAGTCTCCGGTGAGCAGGCCGGGTACTTTGTGGTGCGGTCCATGCAGAGCCATGGATTCCCGCTGAATTTTGAGCCAGTTGAGCAGATGAGTTTGGAAGATAGATTTTAATAAATTATGGACGTAGAAGACGTAAAAAAAAAAGACCACTTATAAGCGGTCTTTCTTATCACAAGGTTTATGCAGTTTGAACATTAACGGCCTGTAATCCGCGATTACCTTCTGTTACATCAAATGTTACAGACTGACCCTCATCTAATGTTTTGAAACCGTCCATTGCGAGACCGGAGAAATGAACGAATATATCGTTGCCCTGCTCGTCACAGATAAAACCAAAGCCTTTTTGTGGATTAAACCATTTTACTGTACCTTTAGTCATGAAAGATACCTCCTTAAATATTAANNTGTAAATCATCAATAGAATAATGACTTACGTATACATGCGAAATCAAGACCTTATTTAAAATACATGCTTAGTATAACACGACGATTTAAATGTGTCAAGAGAAAATTATCAAAAAACTACTTTCTCTAATAAAATAGTTATGTAATTTTCGTAGTCCCTTGTTTCCTAAACGTAAATTATATTAATTAACAACAAAATCTGATTTATTTTTTACTTTAATTGCTATTCATAATATTATTTGTGGTACAAACGCAAAGAAGTTGCGGGAAAAGTATGGAATCGGAAAGATGATTTAAGAGACTGTTTTACAGCAGAAGAGTTAAGGGTTATACAATCCATGNNGGTAAGTGGCCTGGTGGATTGTGGTTGGGGGTATGATAGGTCAAAGCATTCATAGAACAGACCAATATTTGGAGTTCAGTACAATTCCGGGCCCGCCTTATGTTGTCAACGACTACGATTTGACAACTGTATACAGGTTTTGTTAAGTACCACTAGATTTTATTATAACAATTTATAACAAGATTTTATTTTAATACCATATTTGCGGTATTTATAGGTAGCAATAAATATAAATTAGTGCTACTATAAAATGAAGCTTCTATAAGGGATGCATCTGAAGATTAGTGTCTTATTAACCCAAAAAAATGAAGCATGCTATCATGTGTAGATAACAGTGGGTGTTGATATGTAAACCTCAGATTAACAGGATTTCATCCCGGAACCGAGGCGTGGAAAAATAGCTAGTACAATATTGTTTACTCGTCGCTTCGTTCTCTTCCTTAGAAATTGACGGAACAGTCATGAATATAGAATCAGTCGTAGAATGGAGAAACCAGTGAATACAGTACAAAAAGTAAAAACTCTGCGGAAGCACCCACTAATTGAATTATTAAAACATAACAAAGGAAATCCAAGAACTCTAATTTTGATGGAACCTCTATGGGGTATTCCGTTTAACTTAATCACACCTTTTGCCACACTATATATGTACACGCAGGGAATAACGGACGTTCAAATCGGACTGATTCTGTCGGTTGCCATGTTTGTCCAGGTATTTTTTTCCTTCCTTGGTGGCATCATCACCGATAAGTTGGGGCGCAAATTTACAACCATCATGGGTGATTTCTTTGGCTGGTGTATTGCTTGCCTGGTATGGTCAATCTCGGGTAACTTTTGGCTCTTTTTAATTGCTGTTTTATTTAACAGTTTTGAGCAGATTAACCAGACGGCATGGTTTTGTTTATTGATTGAAGATGCAGAATCCAAGGATTTATTAGGAATATACACCTGGGTGAACATCGGCGGTTTAGTTGCAATCTTTTTTGCTCCAATTTCGGGATTGTTGATAAATTCCTTTACCGTGGTTCCGGTTGTCCGTGTTTTATATTTTGTTTTTGCTGTGAATATGCTTATTAAGGTGATTATTACTTATCGGTATTGTGATGAAACCCGGCAAGGAAAGATTCGTATGGCCGAGACGAAAGATACCCCTGTTTTACAGATGTTATATGAATACAAGGATTTAATACCCAAAGTTCTAATGAATAAAGAGATTATGAAAGTGCTGATTGTCTCTGTGATATTACATATAACGAATCTTGTCAGTACCAACTTCTTTAGCTTGTATGTAACACAAAGGCTAGGCATAGCAGATCGTTATCTGGCTTTTTTCCCCATTTTGAATGCGGCTGTGATGTTGCTTTTCATGATTGGAATACAACACCGCTTGGAATTTGTGAAATTCCGGATACCTATGTGGATCGGTTTGGTATTGTATGCCGCGAGCTCGATTCTTCTTATACTGACTCCTATTGGTAGTATACCGTTTATTATCATTTATGTCTTTGTTACGGCAGTAGCAAGTGCCCTAGTAGTGCCTCGTAAGGATGCCTTGCTCCAGTTAAACATTAATCCCAAAGAGCGAGCTCGTATTAATGCTTTGATTATGTCCTTTACCATTGCTTTTGCCTCACCATTTGGCTACTTTGCTGGTTNNTTGGTTATCAAGTATTGACCGCCGCTTGCCATTTGTGTTTACATTTACTATTTTCATCGTGGCAATTATCATCGTTGGTCGTATCCGTGATCCTGAATTCGCTATAGAGCATAGGGATGTTGACTAACGTATATAGGTCAAAACAAAGGGAATGCCGGTGTTAAGCTTACACCGGCATTCCCTTTGTTTCGATAAAGACAATTACCCATTATTTTGCTGATTCAGATCACTGTGTTTAAGATGCTCTATTCCCCATCGATTCATTTCCTCCATAATGGGACTTAAAGATTGTCCAAGCTCCGTAAGAGAATATTCGACCTTTGGTGGTACCTCTGGATAAACTTTTCTACAAATTATCCCATCGGCCTCCAACTGCCGAAGCTGTTGTGTCAGCATCTTCTGACTTATTCCGTTGATTCCTTTACTGAGTTCAATAAATCTTTGTGTACCGTTATTGAATAGATTCCTCAGGATAAGTACCTTCCATTTGTGCCCGATCAAGTTGACAGTATGCTCAATAGGGCATAATTTATCACATGGCATTATTATCACTCCTATCAATTATTGTGTTCACTTACTATATGGTTAGTATAGCACAAAATAGTGCCTTCTTGCAAAAAGTTTGTAACGATATTATAGTAATTGTACAGCAGTACCTTTTAAGTCAGATGGTTTGGGTTTAAATTGCAATGATTGCTGAATACTATTTCAAATAGATAGGAGTAAAAATAATGAAAAAAATTAATATTGGCGATATTCTTGATTTTGCAGCTGAAAAAAGTGCGCGTAAGGCAATTTTCAAAGAAGGCCAGTTGGATACAGGACTTTTGCTTTATGCCCCAGGACAAACAACTCCTGATCATAAGCATTCGGATATCGATGAAGTCTTTTATGTAATTTCTGGTGAAGGCACAATTACAATAAACAATGAAGAAATACTTCTGAAAGAAAAGGATATAATTTTCTCACCGAATGGTGAGACACACGGATTCAATAATACCAGTTCTGATAATTGGGTTGTGCTGCAGATTAAAATTGACCTTTCTAATAAGGATTAAACCATATTTATAAAAATTTAAGATTGAGCACAGGAGGTATTGTTTCATGTTTACACGAATAGATCATGTTGCATTTTCGGTAAAAGACAGACAAAAGTCGATCGACTTTTATGAAAAAAACTTTGGATTTAAAAAATATTTTGAACACGATGTTCCCGGGGTACCGGACCTTGAAAAGGTTGTTTATCTTCAGTTGGGCGATACCGTGTTAGAGTTTGAACACTGGACACATGAAAAGGAGAATAAGGGGTATCATTTCTGTCTCATTAGCGATGATTTTGATTCAGATTATCAAAAGCTTAAGAATGCAGGGATCCCTGTCGTAACTGAGCCACATATTCCCGAGCCCAGATCACCTCAGGAAAAAGCTTGGAAAAGAGTTGTTTTTCAAGGCCCTGACGGCGAATTCATTGAGTTCCGAGGTTAAAAATGTAATTTGCTAAAATTAAGGACATGAGAGTGATAACTTTCACGTCCTTTTTTCGTGAATAGCATGGGCGCAGTCTCGGGCAGGAAAGTAGATGGGCTCATATACTATCTCAGGTTCAGAACTGTTAACTATATAATGATAGACAGTAAGAATCACTTAGCTCCCGAAATTCTTACTGTCTATCAATGCGATGAAAATTATCTTTTTTTGGATCCAATTAAGATCAAATGATAAACCACGATGAATCATTTCCAGCACTTTCTACAACAGCATGGATAAACTTTACGCCTTCAACACCATCTTCAATTTTGGGAAAATCCAAATCTTCTGCTGTTAGTTTTTCTCCGTTAATAGTTTTTAAAATGGCACCAAGATACGTTTTATAGACATTGGCGAAAGCTTCGTAATAGCCTTCAGGGTGTCCGCTAGGGATACGGTTCAGTTGGGCAGCTCTTCCGGTGATATATCCTGTACCTCTTTCATAAATAGCTGACGGCTGTCCTTTTAACGTGACCTTTAGCTGATTCGGCTGTTCCTGCCTCCATTCAATGGAACCCTTGGTGCCGAAAATTCTTATCGTTAAACCATTTGCATAGCCTACAGCCACCTGCGAACAGGAATAAATGCCGCTAGCGCCGTTATCAAACTCAACCAGCATGTTTGCGTTTAAATCCAAAGGCTGATTGAAATAATCCAGTTTGGCAGCCACACGTTTGATTCTTAAACCAGTCATATACGCTACGGTGTTTTCAATATGAGTTCCGATGTCCCCAACGCAATTGGATATACCCGCAATTTCAGGATCCGTCCTCCAACCAGATAACTTGGCCGTTTGAGAAGCATCACTGCCGATTGAATCTATAAGCCATTCCTGCAAATATTCCGCATTTACGTTGATGACCTTGCCGATGCCACCCTCTTTAATAAGTTGTTTTGCCTGCTTTACCATTCCATAACCGGAATAAGTGTATGTCACAGCAAATAACAATCCTCTTTCAAAGGCAATTTTTTTCAATTCCTCTGCTTGGCTGATTTCAGAGCAAAGTGGTTTTTCACAGACTACGTTAATATCGTGTAACAGAAACTCTTTTGCTATATCATAATGAGTTGAATTTGGTGTAACAACACACACAAAATCGATTTTATCTTTCCTTTGACTTTCCTTTTCAGCCATATCTTTATAATCTGCGTAAACCCTGTCTGTTGGTAAATGATAATAATCTCCTGTTTCCAGATTGTTTGACTTGTCTGAACTGAAGCACCCGGCAGTCAGCATTGCATTGACTTCGAAATTAATAGCATTTTTATGTACTCTGCCAATGAAAGAGTTTAGGCTCCCCCCTACCATACCATAACGGATGATATTGCGTTTCATAATATAACCCTCCTCAGCTTTTAAGCGCATCGTCAAATTTAACATTAGAAGGAGCAAAATCAACCTTTTTTACAAAGGCTGCGGCTTCTGCTCCGCCATATTCCCTTTCCATACCGCTATCTTCCCATTCTACCGATAAAGGACCCTGATAGTTATATCGGTTTAAAACGCGAATTATTTCTTCAAAGTTTACATCTCCATGTCCCAATGAGCGGAAATTCCACCCTCTTCTTAAATCACCAAAATCAAAATGTGAGCCTAGCAAACCTGATTTTCCATCTAAAGTTACGGCTGCATCCTTCATATGCACATGGTAAACTTTATGAATGAAATCATTCAGGAAGATATGCGGCTTGATTCCCTGCCATATCAGGTGACTAGGGTCAAAATTGAGGCCGAATTCTTCACGGTCAGCAAATTTTTGGAGTATTTTTTCCGTGGTATAATAATCAAATGCGATTTCGCCGGGATGAACTTCCAAAGCAAACTTAATACCATTTTCTTTGAATACATCCAATATCGGAGTCCACAAGCGAACGATTTCGTCAAAGCCTTCTTCAACCATTGCATCTGTTGTTTGAGGGAAGGAATAAAGGTNNCCTGTAAAGCCTGTAACAACCTTCGCACCTATATGTTTCGCCGCAATTGCACAATACTTCATCTCCTGAACGGCCCAGTTACGAATTTCCTCAGGTTTATTCCAATATTCTTTAGGAACAAAATTATTCAGTCTTACATCCGGCCCGTCTCCTACACATTGGCCAATGATATGTGCTCCGAGGGCTTCACATTTTAAATCATACTTTTTCAAAGTATCCAGGATGGATTGAACGTAACTTTCATCCGTTGCTGCTTTTGATGGATTTAAATGATTGCCCCAGCACGCTATTTCTAAGCCGTCATATCCCATTTGCTTCGCTTTTTGACACATAATGTCAAATTCCAAATCCGCCCACTGACCTGTGAATAATGTTACCATTCTGCGCATGATATAGCCTCCTTTAGATTATTAAATATTAAAAAGTTATATAACATAATGTTATAATACAAAATCGTGATTCGTAATTCCTGAAAAATACTTGATTAATACTAATATAAACCTGGTATTGATCATGATCTTCCAGATGCTTTTACACATCAAAGGTTATGATACATAACTTAAAGGACCAGATAATTTCACGAAATTCTGCTTTTTAACTGGCTTAAAACCAGCTTATTCAATAATATAGTAAAACGGAAATTCATAAAAATACCAGGTTTCCATTAGTATTTTACAGGCGTTTTATAGGCGTTGTCCTTTTTCTCTTTTGGTTTAAACTATAATTGTCAGATGGATTCGATCCATCGAAAAAAAATCAAAAGGAGTGTTATAAAATGAGAGAGTTAAGTCCACTTTTTAAGCCCTTGAAGATTGGTAACAGAGTAGCTCCAAATCGTATCGTAATCAATGCTATGGAATGCTGCGATGCATTACCAAATGGTGATCCAAGTTCAGAAACTTATGCGCGTTATGAGAGATTGTTTGAAGGAAAAGCTGGTATTGTTGTTCTGGAAGCCATTACACCTCAGTACGATCACAGATCACGTAAAGATCAGCTTTCAATCAGAGAACATAATTTACCGGCATTGAAGAAATTCGTTGCCCATTTGAAGAAAATCAACCCTGATACTATTTTATTGTTCCAGATCACACATTCAGGTGAGATAAGCAATCCGGAGTTTTCAACAAGAATACGTGTTACAAAAGAGCCGCTGCCAGGCTATGAGGATGCAAAGCTGGTTGGTGAAAAGGAAATCGATGAGGTAATCGATCAATATATACAGGGATCAAAATACGCTTATGAAGTTGGTGCTGATGGAGTAGACCTCAAGCTCTGTCATGGTTATTTGGGTTCTCAGATCCTTAGACCTTATAACAAAGAGAATTGGAAATATGGCGGCAGATGGGAAAACCGCAAACAGTTTGCAATTAATATTTATGACGGAGTACGAGCTGCTATTCCAGATCCGAACTTTGTATTAGGTTCAAAAATTTCTATTTATGAAGGATTCCCGGGCGGATTCGGTACATTGAATTCAGACAGCGCATGCATGGATCTGACAGAGCCAATAGATTTAATTAAAACATTGGAAGCTCATGGTGCAAACTTCATACTCCAGTCTGCAGGCTCCCCCTCCATCACTCTGGATTTGGCTCACCCTGACGTACGTACTCCTGACTATGCATACATACATTTTTATTTACAGAAGGCATGCCGTAATGCTCTGAGACCTGAAACCGCTGTAATAGGTTCCGGCTATTCAATATACAGAGATGGCAGAAAAGGCTTCCATGCAGTTAAAAAAGAAAAGAATACACTCCGTTTCTGGGGAGAAAAGAATATTAATGAGGGTGTTGTTGACGCTATAGCTATTGGACGTCAGTCTTATGCGGATCCATATCTCCCAACGAAGATGGAGAAAAATGACGATGCATCAATAAAATGGTGTACACTTTGCGACCACTGCGTAGAGATGCTGATTCAGCAGACCAAGGTAGGATGTGCGACTTTTGATAAGAAATATACGCAAGAGTATCTGAATATGATTCATACAAAAGGATCGATTAAAGAAAAGCATACTTAATTCCCGGAAGAGATGGTCTTATTGGTCAAAAATCATAATCATACAACCCCTTGCTTATCCGATATAATAACCAAGGGGTTGTATATTTGTATTTCTATAATAATAAAATCAATACGTTCNNGCCTTATATTTTTCAATTTAATTATAGATGAGTTTCCAGATACACCTGCAAATTTTCTTCACGTTTTAAATTTAATTTTTTTCTGATATTTGCACGGTGATAGTCAACAGCTTTCTTGGTGATATATAATCTATCTGCAATATCTTTACTTGGACAATTCTGCTTAATTAACGAAGCAACCTGCAATTCCCTGGGTGTTAACATGCTTACCTGTGAAGGCCGGGTTTTTGTCAGGGGTAAAATGATTTCATCAATAATACCACTTACCATATGAATATCTTCTTCTTTCACTACTTTTTTAAGATAATTTAAAGAGGGTTTTACATATCGTTCAATATTGTTGATAATAATTTTTTCAAATTCATCTCTGCTGTGTTCACGGTTTTTTAAGGCATCTATCAAGACATTCTTTTGTTGTTCCAGATCACGGAAGTTATCCTCGGCGATTTTGCGGAGTGTAATGTCACGGACATACTCTATAATTAGAACAACTTCATTGTCTCTGCTTAAAAGAGGAACCGCAAAAAGTTGCTGCCATCCGATATCTTTATTATCTAATTGGTATCGAACCACTTCCATTTGAGGCTGCTTCGTTTCCAGTGCCATTATACAAGGACATACTTCGCATGGAGTATTAATGTTATGGAAACGTTGATAGCATTTTTCCATGTTTGATTCCGATTTGCTATAGTACCAATGTTTCATAACAGTATTAGCATATTTAATATTTAAAGTTGGATCTAATACGCTGATGCCATCCTGAATAATATCAATGATTAATCTAAATAATTCAGAGGAAGAAGTTACCGAAGAAAAATCATCAGGAATATGATTGCTGTAAAGATTCGGAGTAAATACCCATTCGCTACTGTTTGTAGATTTTTCATTCATGGAAGCTTACCGCCTTTGTGAATTTTAAAAATAATAAGTTTTTGAGTGAAAGATTTAAATAAGAATCAGTTATAAAATAAAACGGTAAGTTTTTTAAATAATATATTAATTTCTCACATTATATCATAAGCCTCATAAAAATACTATATTTTTATCAATATCAAACAAAATAATAAATATAAAATTGCATTTTATTAGGAAAAATGTAAAAAACATGGGGAAGAAGATAGGCTAAGTTTTAGGCCTGCTTCTATGACCTACAGATTTATAATTATTATCCCTGTGGACCTTAAAATAATTATTAAAGTCAAAATAGAAGGCATATGTTATATATAATGAATAAAAAAGCTGTTTGGAGGCAAAGGACCAAAATGACGAAGCTTACTGGCCGAATTGTTTTCCCAGATGATCCATGTTATGAGATTGCCCGTAGGGATTATAACACGAGATTCTCAAAGTATCCCCTGGCTATTGTATTCTGCCAAGAGATCCAGGATGTTATTAATGCGGTAAAATGGACAAGAGAGAACTGTATTCCAATACGTGCCCGCAGTGGAGGGCACAGTTATGAAGCGTTTTCAATATTGAATGATGGAATTGTCATAGATGTAAGCGAAATGGACAAAGTCATTCTTGATGAAACGAATATGGAAGCAACGATCGGGGCCGGAGCTACCCTGCTGCCGATTTACGAATCCTTATGGGATAGGGGAGTTACTATTCCGGGAGGAACGTGCCCGACTGTTGGCATTGCCGGACTTACGCTAGGAGGGGGATTTGGCATGCTGACAAGAGAGATGGGCCTGCTTTGTGACAACTTAATAGCAGTCCAGATGGTTAATGCAAAGGGGGAAGTAGTATGCGCTGACCGATGCACGAATCCTGATCTTTTTTGGGCCTCCCGGGGAGGCGGGGGTGGAAACTTCGGGATAGTAACATCATTTGTTTTTAATGTTCATCCTATTTCAGATGTTGCTGTTTATGATATTACCTGGGATTGGTCGGATGCCAGAGAAGTCATTAAGGCATGGCAGGCCTGGGCACCGTTTGTTGATGAACGGCTGACATCAATTATAGACCTGTTTACCAAAGAAGATGGCCGTATTTCTTCAGCCGGTGAATTTTTAGGCAATGAAGATCAACTGAGATGCTTACTAAAACCATTAACTGCCACAGGCAATCCNNAGACAATCCCATATATTGAAGCAGTAATAAAGTTTGATGGCGGGCTAGGTCCTCATAAGTTTAAAAACACGGGAGCTTTTGTATATCATAGTTTACCTGATGAGGCAATAGAAACCCTGCTTTGCTTTATGGAGACTTCCCCAAACAAAGATAACTCGGTTCAATTTCAAAGTCTGGGAGGGGCGGTCAGGGATATTCCTCCAGATGGAACGGCCTATTTCCATCGTGATGCAAACTATATCATGCAGTACATAACACGCTGGAAAGCTGATAATGAAAAAGAGCCAAATATACATTGGGTAGAAAGTCTCAGAAGAGCTATGTTAAAATATGTGAATGGAACTTACGTCAATTGGCCTGATGTTTTTATAAAAGACTGGCCCAACGCATATTATGGTACCAATTATCAGGAACTTATGCGGATTAAATGCAAATACGACCCGGAGAATATATTGCACTTTAAGCAGAGTATTCGTCCAGACTAACAGAGGCTTGATTTTAGGCAGTTTCATTGGTTAATGAGATACCGTGAAAACGGTATCTCATTTTTTGCCTGGATATTTTAGGGCAAAAAGATACTTGATTTATTCTTTAATCATGATGGCATTTATTTGGTGTGCGGAAGGAGAGCCTGCTATTAAAACAGATGAGGCAACAGATATTCGTTGGACGAAGATTGATGATATTGAAAATATAATAGAGGACTGTCCGGAAACGATATTTCCAATGGATATATTACCTCTGAAAAAATATATAAGGTACAGCTCCAACTACCGGACAGAGCATTAACAAATAAAGATAGAAAGCTGAAAGAGATAATGATATAATATGAATTGTTTCATATACGCAGGATCCTATATATCAACAAAGTCTAACAGAACTGCCATCGGAGGTAAGAATGAATAAAAAAAAGATACTGTTCACAATTATCACAACCTCTCTCATTATTATAGGCTGTGGGAAAAATGATTCAACCAATAAACTGCAACAAGATGAGAAGCCGTCCTTGGAAGCTTCTACAGAAAATAGTGCAACGGCCGAATCTCAAGAAGAGAGTACACCCATAACAACAACTGCAGCGGCTACAACGGCTGCATCAACAAGTAATACAATTGACTATAAGCAATACCTTAAAAAGACATGGGTTAGAAATACAGATTTTGGTTTTCCTGACAATGGCGGAGTATCTATTATAATTTCAAAGATTGAGGATGGAAAGATACAAGGGGAGATCAGTGCAGTGGGCAAAGGCCCGGCATACAATATGGATAGCGCAGATTTTGAAGGAACTGTTATCAATGATACAGCAGAGTGCCAGCTTGTTAATGATTCGAGGGAAAATAAGGGAACCGTTGAACTTTTATTGAAACCTGATAATACCCTTGCTGCTACGATTACAATAACAGAGAGATCAGGAGATACAATCATGAGCCTTCCGGAAGGCACGTTTGAGTTTACTCCGTATAATCTTAAAAATATTAACGGCTTAGAGCTTATCAAAGATCAAACTTTTATGGTGGATTTAAATTCATGGGGCAATGTTAAATTCGTATCAGGAAAATTAACAGGTGGTAACCATATACCTGTAGTATTTTATTTAACCAATGAAAATGGAGATGTTCTTTATAATTTCTATGCAGCTCTTCCTTATAGCGTAGATGTTAAAGCTGTTTCATTTCAGGATGTAAATAAGGATGGACGGAAGGATATAATTATTATTGTTGAAGACAACTATGATGGGGCGTCTGGAGAACCTATAGCCACTGTTTACGTTCAAGGGGCTGATGGGTCGTTTACAAATGATAATGAGCTGGACAAGGAAATAAATGATTCCGGAAACAATAAAGATGTAGGTACCATAGCCAATTTCCTTTCAGGTAAATTCCAGTAGATAGTAGCAATGTCCGCCGGAGAAGATAGGACATATTAAGGAAAGGATGCGCTTAAAGTAACTGAACCGTTTAGTCATTTATGGCAGCGAAAGGATTTTTAGTGGTATCAAATGAAATAGTCAAAAGTAAAGCTGAGAGAACTGTAAAAAGGTTCTCTTTTTTTTACCAAAACAAGGAGAATAAGACGTGAAGTATGAAAAGTTGGAGTAAGTACAAAAGGACGGGGATGTCACCAAAGAGAGCTTGGCAGAATATTATAGTATTACAGAATTCATATAAAGGAGTGATGATATGGCAACAGTATCAGGTCAAATTATATTTGATAGAAATAGAAGTGCTTCGATAGATGCTGGAGATTCTGGAATAGCGAATGTACCTGTCGTATTACAGAATACAACAACAGGTGTCAGGCTTGTAGTTCTTACGGATGCTGCAGGAAATTATGCATTTATTAATGTTCCAAATGGAAGCTATAGAATCGTAGAGGCGTTTGGTACTGCGGGGGGAGTACCAACACCAGGTAATTTTACCCTGGCAGTAGCAGGGCCAGTTCCTACAGCTGCAACACCCCCCATTAGTTTCGTCGCGAATCCCCCCGCAGGGTCGACAAACTTGGATTGTTTAACACCTAACACAATATTAATAACAGTAACAGGAGCAGATATAACCAACCAAAATATACTAAATGGCCCAGTGATTTATACACCGATTACAACGATATTAGACCCATGTACAACTGTATCCAATACTAATCTTATTACAGATGCAGATAACGGAACGTTTGGATTCTTTCCGCCAGGGACACCAGCGAATACAGGACCTGCGGTCGCACCATATCCCAATGTTACACCAGATTTTACGTATGTAGTACCGGATCCAACTAAGTTTACACCAATTGATGGAGAATATACGGTACAAAATCTTATGACAGATGCAATGAGCAATGTTATAGGGGCTTGGTGGCGTATCGCTGACCATACGACAGGAAATGAAACCGGAAGAATGATGGTAGTAAATGGGTTTAACCCAGGAGCCGTATTTTTTAGGTCTACAGTACCGGTTACACCAAATACTAATTTTTTATTCAGCACATGGATTCTTAATCTTTTTAAAGTAACAGGCTTTCCGCCAGCACAGTTAGGTGTCAGAATCCTGGATCAAAACGGTAATGTACTGTTTCAGCAAGCATTAGGAGTTGAGATTCCAGTTAATATAAACGCACCAGAGTGGAAACAAATAGGAACTGTCATTAATTCTATGAATAACACTCAAATTACAGTAGAATTCTTCAGTGAAGGAGAAGCTGTTGTAGGGAACGATTATGCAATTGATGATGTGGCTTTACAGGAAATCTTAGTACCAATATTTACCCCAGTTAAATCAAGTAGCACGTTTACTGCAAATGTGGGCGATATCGTAACGTATACAGTTAAATTAACAAATACGTGTACCAGTCCTCTGACTAATGTATTTTTTAGGGATAATGTACCGAATGGTTTATTATTCATACCTGGAAGTGTAACGGTTAATGGAGTTCCTGAGCTGGGAGTTGATCCTAATATAGGTTTTCCGCTGCCGGATATTCCAGGTGGATCCGTCACGGAAGTGACGTTTCAGGTAAGAGTTGAAGGCATTCCGAATCCGAATCCTGCTATAAATACAGCAACTATCGATTACTCATATACACCTGTTGAGGGTGGCATACCAGGTAACTTTTCAGAAGAATCCAACCCAGTTCCTCTTATGGTTGAAGAATTACCAGGCGAAGCAGACATTGCTGTAGTAAAGCAAAGTGATAATCAGACTGCAGTCCCAGGGCAGTTGTTCACCTATACAATTATAGTTTCAAATTTTGGCCCAGCCGATGCAGAAAGTGTCCTTCTAACGGATAGTATTCCAACTAGTATACTCAATCCACAGTTTTCAATAGATGACGGAGTGACTTTCCATCCTTGGATCGGAAGCCTTAACTTAGGTACAATAGAGGCAGGAGGGGTAAGAATTGTTCTTATTAGGGGAACTGTGAGCCCAACAGCAACAGGCGTCATTACGAACACAGCAACGGTTAGCTCACCTACACCAGATCCAAATCCAGATAATAATACTTCAACCTTAGAGACTCCGGTAGCAGTCGTCGAAGCAGACGTTGCTGTAGTTAAGCATAGTAATCAGGTAATTGCAGTCCCAGGAGAGCCGTTTAGCTATACGATAACAGTTAATAATTTTGGCCCAAGTGCAGCAGAAAATGTACTTTTAATGGATAGTATCCCTAGTTCTATCCTTAATCCAATGTACTCAATCGATGGAGGAGTAACATTTAATCCATGGCCAGGATTTCTTAGCTTAGGAACTTTACCGGCAGGAGCAGAAAGGATTATCATAATTAAAGGAACTGTAAGCCCAGACGCAACAGGCGTGATTTCCAATACAGCAATCGTTAGCTCCACGACACCAGATCCAAATCCAGAGAATAATTCTTCAACGTTAGAAATCCCAGTATCAGCTGTCGAGGCAGACGTTGCTGTAGAAAAACAAAGTAATCAGGCAGTTGCTATACCGGGAGAGCCATTTAGCTATACAATTATAGTTAATAACTTTGGTCCGAATGCTGCAGAGAATGTTCTTCTAATGGACAGTATACCAAGCTCTATTCTTAATCCAATGTACTCAATCGATGGAGGAGTAACATTTAATCCATGGCCGGGATTTCTTAATTTAGGAACATTACCGGCAGGAGCAGAAAGAGTTATCATAATAAGAGGAACTGTAAGCCCTGACGCAACAGGCGTGATTTCCAATACAGCAATCGTTAGCTCCACGACACCAGATCCAAATCCGGAGAATAACACTTCAACGCTAGAAACTCCAGTATCAGCTGTCGAAGCAGATATTGCTGTAGAAAAACAAAGCAATCAGGCGATTGCGATACCGGGAGAGCCGCTTAGCTATACAATTGTAGTGAATAACTTTGGTCCAAATGCTGCAGAGGATGTTCTTTTGATGGATAGTATACCAAGTTCTATTCTTAATCCAGAGTACTCAATCGATGGAGGAGTAACATTTAATCCATGGCCGGGATTTCTTAATTTAGGAACATTACCGGCAGGAGCGGAAAGAATTATAGTAATAAGAGGAACTGTAAGCCCAACGGCAGCAGGCATTATTATAAATACAGCAACCGTCAGCTCCCCTACACCAGACCCAAATCCGGAGAACAACACTTCAACGACAGAGACGCCAATATTAGCTCCTGCACGGGCTGATGTTTCAATTACAAAAACTGCAAGCCCCAATCCAGTGGCTCCAGGTGAAATGATAACCTTCACTCTTGTAGTATCCAATGCAGGACCAAATACTGCAGAAAATGTGATTGTAAATGATAATATCTCAGCAAGCATTACAGGACCGATATTTTCAGTCGATGGAGGGGCAACCTTTAATCCATGGCTGGGCTCCCTTAATATAGGGGCATTGCCGGCTGGAGAATCAAGAACAATTATCATTAGAGGTACAGTAGCAGAATCAGCTTCAGGCTGTATTAATAATACGGCAATTGCAATCTCAGCAACGCCGGATCCTAATCTGTTTAACAACGTATCATCAATATGTGTAGCAGTAGCGGCAGCTGAAGAAACAGAAGCAGACGTTTCTGTGAAGAAATTTGCAAATAAGAAAGAGGCTTGCTGCGGAGAACTGGTGGAGTTTACAATCGTGGTATCAAATGCAGGCCCGGCAGATGCTCTGAATGTCGTTTTAACAGATAGCTTGGCAAACATTCTTAAAAAGCCGGTGTATTCACTGGATGATGGTTTTGCTTTCCAGCCATGGCCTGGAAGTATTAACTTAGGCACAATACCAGCAGGCACATCAAGAGTCGTTCTTATAAAAGGATGTATACGGCAAACATGTTCTTGTAAAATAATTAATACAGCACAAGTCAGTTCAACAACACCAGATCCAGATCTTGACAATAATACCGCGACAGCTTGTGTTCAAATTATAAAATGTTGTGACGATTGATCTTGCTGCTCTTCCTGTTAAGATACAGTGGATAAGATAAGTTTATACCGTCAACCGTTGAATTACGGTTGGCGGTATTTTTATGCTCAACATTTAAGCCATATCAAACTTATTCTGATTCACAGAGAGAAGTAAATAAATCATATAAATCAGGCAGAGACTTTTTTAAAGAAACCGGGCGCTTCCTGTTTGCATCATAATAGCAATGTGTGCTTTCCCCGATTGTCCTTAATTTGCCGGTGGCTGCATCCGTCATTTGATACTGGACAGTCATTTTAGAAACAGAGAGGGCTGAAATCGAGACCTGAATGTTAACAGTTTCACCAAATCGGACCATAGATTTGTATTCGCAGGAAATACTTAATAGTGCAAAATCGATTCCAGTGCTGACTGCGCGATCATAGCTGAAGCCAATTTGATCCATAAAATCCACCCGTGCTTCTTCCATCCAGTGAATATAGTTGGCATGGTGTATAATCCCCATTTGGTCGGTTTCATAATAATGGGTTTTTCTGGTATATGGCTTGATAATCATAAGTATCTCTCCTTCTTATTGGTATTTAATATTCATGGAATAATTTCAAAAATAGTACCCTGGTTTAAATCAGTTACTTTCATAGACCCATAGACCCCTAAATATAGCCTGGTTTGATCCAGATTCGTTCCCAAGCCAACAAAATAGGCTGATTTAGAACCAAAATCATAATCAGTTTCAATAACACTAAAATCCTGGAGTTCACAACCTGCTTTTACCGTGGTATAAGCTAAAGCCCCTCTGACAGGCGGCGGAGAGTCTTCGTTCCTGGCAAGATCAGTAAACACAATGCTTCCCGTTAAATCGGGGATTTCATTTCCCATGTATGGCTGGACTCCTGTAAGCGCAGTTGCCCCAAATTTATCGGGCCGTGGATCTTGATGAAAATAACTGATGAGTGGCGGTAAGCGCTTTACCGATGTTGTTATTGTTTCATCGTAATAAGCAATTATTTTCTCATTTAAAGCCGGGTTAGCTGAGCAGTTACTTATTATTGAAGTAGGGAGAGCACCCTCCCAGCTACGCCAGCCAAAGTTAACAAATCCTTCTTGATCAGGTTCGGGATTCATCATAGAAGATTGGATAAGCTTGGTAACCGGTATGGGTTTATAATCAACAAATGAAAAAATCGACTCTACCAGATCCTGTCCCACATTGCCTGCATATTTGATATATTGATCGTTAAACCTTTGAAATGAAATGCCTGTTATATTGCGGACTCCTTTGGCAATAACCGTAAGCGTTTCCTGAAAGGGTACAGGAAGCTCTTGAAAGCGTGTGATAACGGGCGGATTATCATTAAATGTATTCTCCGCCACGTCAATTTCTATTATTTTACCGGCAATTTCCATATCATCCTGGCTTAAATTAAATGGATCGTAGCCTGCGCCGCCATCTCCGGTTGTTAAAACAAGCTTTCCTGTTTCTGGTGAAAAGTTTAAGCTGTTGACACCATTATGATTTAGGAATGGCCGTCTTATACTAAGTAATGTACGGCGTTTTTGAGGTTGGGAATTGGATTGTAAGATCCACTCTTCAACGGTATCAATGTGATTATACTGCGTTTCCCTATTTGTCCACTTTAAGTTTAAGGTTGCAGGGTCGCATGGGTCAGGCTTAAAAAATGAAGGAAGAGCACCTGGACCTTGCGTTCCGGCAACTGAGTAATGAAGGTAAAACAGGCCATTCTTATAAAAGTCGGGATGAAATGCTAATCCCAGTAATCCACGTTCATCATACCCGCCGGAAGAACCTCCCAGTTCTAAAATTCTAGGGCGGATATCTAAAAAAGTTTCTATAGCTCCGTCTCCTATGTAAAAGATTTCTCCGATTTGGGTTGCAATAAATAATCGTTCTGCCTTGTCACCCGGAAGTATGGCTGTTTTTAAAACAGTGGGTAAATTTATATTACCTACTAATGGCTGTAAATGAACCTTAACTTTTACCAATGTGCTAACCCCATTCTAATCTTTTTATTAATAAAATATGATTAGAATTAATATAATAGTACAAGATTTTACATCAAGGAATCCCCGCTTCATGTATCATCTTTTTGGATTTTCAAAGGCTTGAGGAATCTATAAAACGGTTCCGGCGAAAAACAATGAAAAGACGATGGTGAGCCTAAATGCAGACTAAAATTCTGATTCATCACCCGTATATTCGCAGCAGGTTGGAATAGGTGAGTTCGTATCATAGGCCTGGCAGGCATCATGGTAATAATCCAGCTTTCGGTCAATCGAACAAAGATGTTTTTTTAAATCATCGATTTGCTTTAAAATGTCTTCTTTATGATTTTCTAACATATCGTTACGGGTATGAAGGGTTTGGTTGCCTTCATTTTGCCAGTCTGTAAATTGCTTTATTTTCTTAATAGGCATACCGGTATTCTTAAGACAGCATATAAGCGAGAGCATTTCCATATCATCCTTTGTAAAAATGCGGCTGCCTGATTTATCCCTTTTCACGTTAGATAACAGCCCTTCACGGTCATAGTATCTTAATGTGTATATTGTTAAATTCATTTTTTTAGCAGCTTGTGCTATGGTATAGTTCACGTTTATCACCTCAAATAGTTTTTATATATTATACTGCTTACACTTAGCTCTAGGTCAAGGATAATAATGAAAAATATAGAATCTGTCATATTATAATTTCCTTTTCTTCGATAATTATAATAGACTATGTTAAATCTAAGTCTGGAGCGATTATAAAAATTGTCGAATAATGTAATAATAATTTTTATTTATACTATTGACCTACATCTAAGTGTAGGGTCTATACTTTCCGTATAGTAAAGAAAGGAGTGTGGATTTATGAAAGTGATAGCAATTAATGGCAGTCCACGTAAAAACGGTAATACAGATCAGGCACTCAAGATAATGACAGATGAGTTGGAGCAGCAGGGGATAGAAGTTGAGATCATTCAAATAGGTCATCTAGATATCCACGGGTGCATTCACTGTGGATACTGTTGGACTTCCGAAGGAAATCACTGTGTTTTCAAAAATGACATTGTTAATGAGACTGCAAAAAAGATGCGGGAGGCAGACGGTTTCATCCTTGGATCCCCGACATATTATGCAGGAATAGCAGGAACAATGAAGGCCTTTCTGGATAGGGTATTTTTCACAAGCTCAGGTTATTTCAAATATAAAGTTGCAACTTCCATTTCAGTTGTAAGACGCGCAGGCGGTGTAGATGTAGTACATCAGCTTAATAACTATCTTAACTTAGCCCAGACCGTTATGACGCCGTCCCAATACTGGACAGTAGCATACGGTATGGATAAAGGGGAAATTATTAAGGACGAGGAAGGAATCCAGACTATCCGCAAAAACGCCAGATCAATGGCCTGGCTGCTAAAGATCATTGATGCAGAAAAAGAGAACATACCTGCTCCTGTAGAAGAAGACCATGTTATGACTAATTTCATACGATAATAAATCGAATTGGCTCAGCTTGGTCTGTGCTGGATTATTCAGAAGGGAATCATTCCATTTGACTTTGAAATCAGTGTGGATTTCTAAGGTTATTTGATACCTATCACTGCTAAGAAAATATTTCTCATACCGTTAAATATATGAATATGAAGAAGATAAATAAATAGGGTGCATTCCTTGAAAAAGGACTGTACTCTATTTTAAAAATATAATGGGATAATTGTAATATGTGATACGGTATGATAGCATTAATGAAACGGATACAATGAAAGGTTGCCTGCGAAAATGTCTTTTATGGCAAAGGTATTTTTGGATTACCTTTATGAAGAAGGAGCATTATGCTCTTGGTAGTGAAAAAGGCGCATTCATTCGTAGAAATCGTTAATAATATGCGTCAGCCAGATAAAAATTTTAGGAGGTCANNAGAAGCCATTGAGGCAGCCAAATGGTATGTAGAGCTTTTTGAGGACTCAGGGATCATTCATACCGGCACACTCACCGATACTCCGTCAGGTGATGCGCAAACCGTTGATTTTAAGCTTGCCGGTATGAGATTTTCTGCTATCAGCGCCGGGCCTTATTTTTCCTTTAACCCTTCCATTTCTCTTATGGTTGCCTGCGGCAGCCCAGAGGAGGTTGACATACTGCATTCCAGTTTATCGGCCGGAGGAACAGAACTTATGCCATTGGGAGAGTATCCATTCAGCAAGCGGTATGCCTGGATCCAGGACAAATATGGTCTTAGCTGGCAGATCATGCTGGTTGAGGATATGAAAGAGCATCAGAGAATCAGACCAACCCTGCTGTTTTCGGAAAGTGTATGCGGCAGTGCGGAAGAAGCCCTGAATTATTACCTTTCCGTATTTGATGGATCCTCAAAAGGGTATGTAAACTATTATCAGGCGGGAGAGGCTATGGATAATAGGGCAAAAATAAACTATAGTGAACTGAATATCCAGGGAAACCAGATTATCGCCATGGATCATGGACAAGGCGGGGATTTTACGTTTAATGAAGCATTTTCTTTTATGATCCCTTGTGCAGACCAGACGGAAATCGATTATTTCTGGGATAAGCTTTCCTTTGTTCCCGAGGCCGAGCAATGCGGCTGGGTGAAGGACCAGTTTGGCTTATCATGGCAGATCGTGCCTGAGAACATGGAGGATATTTTGGCAAACGGAACCCAGGAAGAGGTGAAACGAATTACAGAGGCATTTCTGAAGATGAAAAAGCTGGATATTGCTGCCCTTGAAAAGGCGCGGTTGATGTGAATCCTCTGATCAAGTGGTTTATTTATTCCTCAACCAGGCCGAAGGAAATCCGTCCGGGATTTTTAACTTCTTTCAATGCCTCATATACGGTCGATGAAATAACAAACTTGCTCAGTCAGTCAAAGCTGAAAAATACTGCTGTCAGCAGGGAGTTTTTCGGCTTATGTATAGCAGGAAAGAAAGCAGCTTTATAACAGCAGCGTCATGTAATAACCTTTGCTGTACAGGCCGGGACTTATGTTTTTATATAAAATAACATATAGGAAAAGAAAGGTGATTGTGCGTCTGCGGCAATCACCTTTCTCTCTCTACCTTAATTATAACACATACAGTCAGCCACAACAAGACTGTTTTTCTGATTCTGGTTGTGCTAGACTATTTTGAATAACGGTTTAGGAAATAAGTTTTCTGCCGATTCTATGAGAGAGGTGGTATTTGTTATGGAAGATAACCGGACGGAATTAGAATTTGAAAAGAGCAGGTTAGAACAAACCATTGCTTTAGCGAAAAAACAGCTGGATCAAGCAAGAGAGCGCAATGAAGAGAATAAGTCGGCCATAATTTCTGCCAAGAAAGAGCTGCGTGAGAATACGTCTCACTCCATATCAAATCTATGGAGCAGCGAAGGCTTTGAAGCCCTTGCCGACTTAAACCAGTATGCAAATCCGATCACAGATAAAATCGCCGATTATGAAGCGGTAGAAAACAGAATCCTGTTGTTGGAGAACATGATCCAATCCCCTTATTTTGCCCGGATTGATTTTAAGTTCGATGATGAAAATACATTCGATGATATCTACATCGGGCGCACCTCTTTAAAGAAAGATGAGACAAACGAATTTTTTATTTATGACTGGAGATCACCCATAGCAAGCGTCTTTTACCGGTTTGTATTGGGGCGGGTATTTTATGATGCCCCTGGCGGAAGGATCACAGGAGAGGTCAATTTAAAGCGCCAGTATGAAATCAGCAAAGGGGAACTGGAGTATTATTTCGATGCTGATGTACAGATTGTGGATGAATTTTTAAGGAAGCTGCTGTCCCAGAATACTTCTCCTAAGATGAAAACGATTGTAGAAACCATTCAAAGGGAACAGGACATTGTCATCCGGGATATGGAAAATGATTTAATGATNNCGGTACAGGGAGTGGCAGGAAGCGGCAAGACATCCATTGCTCTTCACAGGGCAGCCTACCTTATGTACCAGGGCCTGTCCTCAAAACTGTCCGCTGATAATATTTTAATTATTTCGCCAAACTCATTATTTGAGCAGTATATTTCCAATGTATTGCCCGAGCTTGGAGAAGATCATGTTGTTTCGGTTGTATTTGAAGATATCATTGCTTCTGTACTGAAGAATGAGCATGTTCAATCGAGAAATCAATTTTTAGAAAACCTGATCTCAAATACTCAATACAGGGATATTATAAAAAGCAGTATTGAATTCAAAACATCCCGCCAGTTTTTGGAGATATTGGATCGGTTTATTGATGATCTGCCCCACAAATGGATGAACTTTGAGGATGTCTGCTATGGCGGTGAGTGTATCATAAGCGGAGAAATGATAAAAGAGAAAGTATTATCCGGTAGAAACGAAACTCCTCTGGGTATGAGATTAAAGCTGATAGGGGAATATATCTTGGAGCTGATCAGCGAGTCAAAGAAATACCGCTTAAAAAAATCAGAGAAAATACTGATTAATGATGAAATGTTGAAATTTATGGAACTTGATATAAAGGATGTTTATAGAAAGCTGTTCCATGACAAAGAATATTTTTACAGCCTGGCAAAAGGCATAGAGCTTCCCGGCTGCATGGACCACATTATAACATTTACCCAGGAAAATTTAGATACCAATTTGCTATACTATGATGATGCAACGGTTCTCACTTATTTGAATTTAAAAATATACGGGATCAATAAATATAAAGCCATTAAGCAAGTAGTAATTGATGAAGCACAGGATTACTATCCCCTCCATTTTGAAATCTTTCACCTTCTGTTTTCAAAAGCGAAATTTACGATCCTGGGGGATATTAACCAGACCCTGGAAAAGAGGGAAGACTTATCCCTCTACCAACTGATCAGAAAAATCTTCAATAAGAAAAAATCTTCCCTTGTTACTATGGACAAAAGCTTCCGATGTACAAATGAAATTTTAAATTATGGGTTAAGATTCCTTGATCAAAGTACAGAGATAAAAAGCTTCAACCGAAAAGGAGATGAACCGGAGATATACGCGGCTAAAGACCAATTATCGTATCATGATATGATTGTATCAGAAGTGAAATCCTGTCTGGAAATGAGGTACCAGTCAATCGGACTAATCTGTAAAACTGAAAAAAGTGCTATTTTCCTCTTTGAGTGCTTAAAGGATAAAGCTGATGTCCAATTAATAAAAAGCGAAAGCACAACAGATTTACAAGGCGTATTTATTATACCGGTGTATATGTCAAAAGGGCTTGAGTTTGATGCTGTTTTAATCTGTGACGCTGATGCTGAAACGTATCACAGCCAGGATGATAAAAAGTTATTATACATCGCCTGTACAAGGGCTCTTCACAGGCTCAACCTGTTCTGCAAGGGAGAGGCAAGTCCCTTATTGGACGAAAGAAAATCGTGAGGGAGGAATTGTCGGGAGATTATGGGAATGCTCTTTACTATACACAGATTGAAGATTTGATTAACATGCTGCGGCAGGAGCAGTATCTTGTTTTATCCGATCAGTAACAGATCAGGGAAAAATATCTTCTCATTGCTGAAAAGGCAGACAAGTTATATAATCAATACCAGTCTGCAGTCCGCTAGTAAATTTTGTGAGGTAATGTAAAATGGATCAGATAATTATAATAGATATAAATTTTCAATATCATAATGAAACCCGGATAATTCATCCGGTTTTGTTGTTAAGCGCCAATGATGTTGTTCTTGTGGACTGCGGATATCCCGGTTTCCTTCCTTTATTAGAGGCGGAGATGAAATCAAAGGGTGTTAATCCAAGTTCCTTAACAAAGGTATTGATCACTCATCATGACGACGATCACATGGGAGCTTTATTTGAAATAAAGGAAAAATATCCTGAGATTAAGGTCGTGTCAGGCCGTACGGTAAGCGGGTATATCTCAGGCAAGAAAAAATCGCTGCGCTTGTTGCAGGCGGAAGAAATGCTTCATGTGCTGCCGGAAGAACAAAAGCCTTTTGGAATTCAATTTTGTGAATCCTTGAGAGGGATCAAACCTGTTTCCGTTGATATAGAGGTTAAGAACGGGGAACATTTTGACTGGGGCGGCGGCTGTGAGATCATAGATACTCCGGGGCATATGCCGGGACATATTTCTTTATATCTAAAGAAGAGCAATTCCGTTATCACAGGAGATGCCGCAGTCATTGAGGGCAATCAGCTGGTCATCGCAAATCCGCATTATACCCTGGATTTGGATGCGGCCAAAGCTTCGCTTAATAATCTTATATCTCTGGATGCAGACCATTATTATTGTTATCACGGAGGGGTATTTGAAAACCGGAGGCAATAAGGCTTAGATTATAAGAATCCCGGTCTGAAACGGCCTGACCATGAAAGGTACACTTTCAAGACCTACAGAATAGTATATTGATTAATTTCAGAGATCAAGAGGCTGAGTTTAATGGGGTAATTATGACCAGTAAACACGGCCTCTTTTTTATATTAAAAGTATAAATAAAAGTGTGTTACAGAGATATCATTCAAATGCATTTTCATGTCTGGCATGTTACAATATGTTGAAATATGTCGATTTTTATGGTAAATTATAGGAAAATAATTTATTATGACAGAATCTTTAAATGGAAAATGAAGCTGGAAAAATGGGGCATTGCCCCTGACCCCAAGGGAAAGGGAAATTGCGCGGCTTGCAAGGGATCGGTTAAGTGCAAGGGAGATCGCTGACAGGCTGTATATATCTAAAGCAACTGTCAGAACGATTCTCAGAAGTGTGTACAGTAAACTTGATATTCATTCAAAAACAGAACTGGATACAAAGGAGTTCTGACAAAAAACTCAAATATACTACATAATTGAGTATGTGGAAAAAAATAATCTGCTGTATACTTTATTCATAGCAGATTATTTTTATATACTCCATAGGGGGATTGTGTTTCAATGATTCAGATGTATACAAACTGTGAAAGAGAATCAATGAAATTCCCGGTTATGGAGAAATAAACCAGTACCGAGGTGGCCGTAATGAGAAATAAGTATACCAGATATATAGCCGTACAGACGGTCATTATGCTTATCATTTTCATGACGATTGTTTTCGTTCTTTTGCGTTCCCAGCAGTCAGAAAACAATTATCTTCTTTCAAGCATCGGACAATCTGTGTCCTATTCTGTGCAGCAGCATATTGCAATAACAGAAGGCGTATTAACCTCCCTTGCTTATAATTATGAAATTGATGATAAAATCGATAAGTACAAGTTTGACATTTTGGCAGCCAAATACATGGAGGAAAACCAGGACATCCTCTACATACAGCACAAAGATAAGGATACGGTCACGGATATGGTGTATCCCGGTGCTTATGATTATACCCTGGGTGCCTCCCTGCGCGGACGTCCGGAGGTGGAGGAAGCACTTGACAAGGCGATCAAAAACAGGGCAATTACGATCAATGACCCTTTTATCCTAAAGAACACCAGGGATTTAATGGGGCTTGTGATACGATATCCTCTTTATAAGGACGATCAGTTTAACGGATTTTTTGTTGTGGTTTTTAACTTTAATACCTATATGGACAAGGTGATCCGGGAGGCGGTACCTGATTCCTACCACATCAGCATCTATAATGAAAAAGGAGGGCTCATCTGGGGGGATTCCCCCTGGATGGACAGAGATTCGTACATTGTCCAGATCCCTGTGATGGATACTTACTGGACAATGAAGCTGTCAAAGGAAGGAAATAGCATCAATGCCAACGGAGCGGTCATAGGCTTTATCTCGGTGCTGATACTGATTCTTATGGGAGTTCTTATCTATGTGCAGATGGGGCTCTTTAAAAAGGATGAAAACATTCAGCATCTTGCCAGCCTTCACAAGGAGCTGGAAAGGCTGAAGGAAAGCTATACCCTGGCTCTTGACACTGCGAATGATGCGCTTTGGGAATGGAACCTCATGACCGATGAAATCATTACTTCCGATAAATGGATTGATATTACCGGAAATGCCCCCAAAGGGCATGGACTCCGGGGGATCTTACAGGAAGAAACCATTCATCAGGAGGATTATCAGGCAGTGCTGGCTGCCTTTGATTCCTGCTTAATGGGAGAGACCCGGGAATTTCACCGGGAATACCGCATCAAAAATAAGGATGGCAGCTATACCTGGGTCTTAAATAAGGGAAAGGTCTATTTTGACGGTGAAGGCCTTCCTGGCAAGATTGCAGGGGCTGTATCCAATATTGATGACCGGAAGCAGAAAGAATCAAAAATGGAATACATGGCATTTTATGATACGCTGACAGGGCTGCCTAATAAGGTACGGTTTATGAGCACCCTTGAAGATACCTTAAGGAACATAGGAGAGACACTGTGCAGGTATTCCATTCTTATGATTGATTTGGATAATTTCAAAATCCACAATGATCTCCTTGGGCTTGATTTCTGCGATCAGCTGCTTAAGCAGGTAGGCGACCGGCTGTCACAGATCCTGGGCCAGGAAAATATGGTGGCAAGGTTCGGAGGGGATGAGTTTTTAATTCTCATCAGGGATCATGAGGACATCGGAGAGGTGGAACGGATTTGCCAGAACATCCTAAGCATCTTTGGTGCCCCCTTTGTACTGATGGATAAATCCGTTTATTTATCGGTCAGTATAGGCGTTGTCCATGGTCTTGAAGCCGGCCAGACCGCAAATAATGTGCTTCGGAACGCAGATACGGCTCTTAACAAGGCAAAGGAAAGCGGAAAGAACCAGTACTGCATCTACGACGCACAGATGCATGATGAAATTATCAGAAAATCCAATGTGGAGGTATGTATCAGGGAAGCCCTGGCAAATGATGACCTTCTTATTTATTATCAGCTGCAGCAGGATTTGTTAAGGGATGAGATAAGAGGGGTAGAGGCCTTAGCAAGGCTGTATTCAAAAGAATTGGGCATGATCCTGCCTCTTGAGTTCATAGAGGTGGCCNNGGACTGATCATTCCTCTTGGCAGCTGGATATTAAAAAATGCATGTAAGCAGGGAAAGGCATGGATTGACAGCGGTAATAAATTTGGAAAGCTGTCCGTAAATATCTCTGTACATCAGCTGCGCAATGAGAATTTCTATGATCAGGTAAAAAGGGTTCTGGATGAGACCCGGTTTCCGGTAAACCAGCTGGAACTTGAAATTACGGAAAGTGTTCTTTTGGAATTTTCCCAAAATAATATTGAAATTCTTAAAAAATTGCGGTCCCTTGGGGTCAGCATTGCGCTGGATGACTTTGGCACAGGGTATTCCTCCCTTAACTATTTGACGGTTCTTCCTATTGATATATTAAAAATTGACAAGTCATTTTTAGGAAGAGCTCTTGAAAGCGAAACAGAGCAACAGGTGATAAAAAGCATCACAGAGCTGGCCCACGGCCTGAACTTAAAGGTGGTATGCGAAGGGGTGGAAACGATTGAGCAAAGGCAGATTCTAAAGGAGATGGGATGCGATTATATCCAGGGGTATTATTTTGCAAAGCCTGGTGATGCAAAAAGTATTGAAAAGTGGTTTAGGGAAGGATCAGAAGCAACTTAGGCGGAGATAAAACAGCTCACCATGAGCGCTGGGATGGGACAGGGTCCGTTCGCAAAGCTGGTTCTGGGGGAGGCTGACCGTTTCTTAAGAGGCTGATAAAATAAGCTCATTTCAAGAAGGATGGTGGGTGATGAATAAGATTGTTTTAAACATCAAAAAGGAATATCTTTTGTTTATTTCAATTTTAATAATAATATTGTTTCTCATTGTTTTTCTTCCAATGAGTTATCAACTGGAAAGACAAGTAAAAGAAAATTACGGCATACTTGCGGAGTCAAAACGGCAGACAATCACTGCATTATTCGATAATTGCGGAACGAGCGCAAACAGCATATCCAGCAGAACCCCTGTAAGGGACTTGATATTGGATTACAACAGCGGGAAAATAAGCTGGTCGGAGCTTGAGGAACTGACATACCCTAAATATAGTGATGGAATCAAGATCATTAGAAATCTTAGCTTTGCGGTCAGATGTGTAGGGGATGTCCCCCTGGCCCTGTATAATCCGGGGGGAAAGGAGGCGGACCGCTACTTAAATTTGTTTGACCGCTCAACGGAGACCAGCTATAAATATGAAGAAGAAGGGGACCGCTCAAATATCATCGTGTATTCCCCTATTTTATATCAAAAAAAGTTGATCGCCTATGATATTATAGTAATAGATATTTCACAGGAAATCTTCCAGTTATCCAGCGATGGATTTAAGGTGAAGATATTAGAATCCGGCAGCCCGCTGTTAGAGGATATAAAGCCGGAAAAATTATATGACAGACACTTGGGACAGCAGAATTATATGTGTGTGGCAAAGCCGGTTGTTGAAAACCTGTTGGTTTTTATCAGCAAACCGACAAATGATGTTTATGCAAATATTAACCGGGTATCCCTGTTTAGCATCCTTGGGTTTTTCCTTGGGTTATCATTGATTTTCATTGTACTATATATGAGTCTCGTAAGGGCGGCAAACCGCATGATCGAGAACATGGAGAACAGCAGGGATACTTGCTTAAATTATGCCAATTATGATTCCCTGACTGGTGCATATACAAGGTTTTTCTTTGATAACTGGATTAAGAGTGAAAATAATGAGATAAAAAAACAGCAGTTTGTTGTTGCAATGATTGATGTTGATTCTTTTAAAGGTATTAACGATACCTATGGGCATGAAACCGGAGATAATGTATTAAAGTTCATAACAAGCACTTTAAGCAATATGCTGCGTGAGAATGATTTTGTGGTGAGATTTGGGGGCGACGAATTTATCGTGGTGATAGAAGAGATTAGCGAAAATCCTGTCCTTAAGCTGCTTGGCAGTGTGAACCAGAATCTAAGCGATACGAACCGGTTCGGATTCCATATTTCCATATCTTATGGGGTAGAAGTAATAGAATCCGTGGAAACCATATATGAATCCATCAAAAAAGCTGATAAAAAAATGTATATCAATAAAAAAGAAAACAAGCCCAAATAAAAAATGAAGGAAAAAAGGTTTCATATTGAGATGGATTAAATTTTGGATTGTTTTATATTATAATCATATATGATACCTGGAGGTAAGCACGTGGGGCTTGAGCGCTTTGAGTTTGCTATTGATGAAGAACATTTAGATGACATATATATCAGGGCAGTACAGGATGAATATACAAAAATCGATGAAAGCTGGCTTCAGCTTCATTATAAAACCTCCGTTGTCCTGGTTGTTTTTTCGTTACTGATTGAGATTGCAATGGGAATAATCCTGGTTAATTCAGATATGCTGACAACAACGGTATACAGATTTTTTATAAAATTTTTGATCATTCCAAGCGGAGTAAACTTAATTTGCATTGCAATCGAAACGATGATCATGAGATCAAAGCGTTTTTCCCAGAACCATAAAATTTATGCGATTTCACTTATCTTTGTAGGGATCGGTTTTGTTCTCTTTACGGTACACAGCACGTTTACGGCAACTTATTATATTTTTGCAATCGCCATTATGCTGACAGCAATCTATGCGGACTATCGCATCACATGCATTACAGCACTGGCCAGTATTAGTTCCATCATCATTTCCGAACTGTTTCTGGAATGGGATATAGATAAGATCAGCATTTTTGAGAACACCCACCGGATGGGAGATTTTCTGATTTCTCTTTCCGTCCTGATCGCTTTCTCCATTGCCTGTATGGCAGTGATCCGGTTTGAGCGCAGAAAAAACAGCGCAGGCATACAAAAGGAGATTGAGCGGCAGCTCTTGCAGCAGAGCGTCCATATGGATGAAATGACCGGAATATACAACCGGAAAGCGTTCCGGGCTGAAATGAAATATGTAGAAGATACAGCATCAGACCGGAACTATATTCTTGCAATTGTAGACATAGATAAATTTAAAAATATTAACGATACCTGGGGACATCACGTGGGAGACCGCTGCTTAATAGAATTTGCCAATATCTTAAAAGAATTCCTTTTGGATATGACGCCTTTTCGTTACGGGGGCGATGAGTTCTGCTTATTGTTCTGTGGCAAAAGCATGGAAGACGCAGAGGCCATCTGCGGGGAGATTAAAGCCAGGGTGAATCTTCTGTTTTTTGAGGACTATCCAAAGCTGATGCTGACGGCCAGCTTCGGGCTTGCATCAATATCAGGTCAGGTTGATACGGTCAGGCTTTTTATTCATGCCGACCGGGCCCTGTATGAGGCAAAAAAGGTTCGCAATGCAATCTGTGTTTTTTAGCTGCCGCACTCTGAACATGGGCCATGGTTAGGCACAATAGCAAAAATCAGGAGGTATCAGGAATGAAAGAATATGAAGCTCTATTTGATCAAATAAAGATTTTTGAAAAGACGTATGATGTTATGCGGATTGTAGATCCTTTGAAAAAAAGGGTGCTTGAGGTCAGGGAAAGAAACAGAATAGAGTAGCTGGCGGAGCTTTTGGTTTGGAAGGGAGAGTGCTATGAATAGACGGGAGAAAGCCAAAAAGTTCTTAAACAGATTTCATATCCGTGATAAATTAAGCCGGTTTTTCAATTGCCNNCCGTTTTATACATATTTGCCGGAACCTTATGGATCCTTTTTTCTGACCGGCTTTTGCTGAAGCTCACAATGGGCAGACAGATGTCGGCGGCCGTCAGCATGATAAAGGGAGGGGGTTTTGTACTAGCAACAGCCACTGTGCTTTATCTTTTATTAAGGATATCTTTATTAAAAATCCAGTCCATGAACCAGGAGCTGAAGCAGATGACATTTGAGGACCGTCTTACCAGCCTTCCTAACAGGGCAGCCTTTTACGAGACGGCGAAGCGGCATATGGATCATTGCCCTGACAACAAAATGGCGCTGATGTTCATTGATATTGATAACTTTAAGTACATCAACGACACCTTGGGGCATGTATCAGGGGATCTGCTGATTTCAGAAATCGGTAAAAGGCTGATGGGCTTATCCGATGAGAGCAGATCCATTTATAGGATAGGTGGGGATGAGTTTGTAGTATTTGTTCATCAATACGAAACCTTGGAGGAAATAGAAACCTATGCCAAGGTGCTCCTCCATTCTTTTGCCATTCCTTTCCGGGTCTCCGACAGTGTTCTGAATGTTACCGTATCCTTGGGAATCGCCTTGTATCCCCTCCATGGCAATGATGTGGATATGCTTCTCAAGTGCGCGGATATTGCAATGTACAAAGCCAAATCCACCGCCAGGGGAAGGTATACCTTTTACAGTCAGGATATAGACATGCAGATCCAGGAACGGATGATCATGGAAAATGAGCTGTGGAAGGCCCTGGAGCGTGAAGAATTCAGCCTCTGCTATCAGCCCCAGATCGATGTCACCACAGGAAGGATCAATTCCATGGAAGCCCTGCTCCGGTGGAACAGTGAGAGGCTGGGCCTGGTTTCTCCTTTAAAATTCATCAGCATAGCAGAAGAAACCAATTTAATTAATCCCATCGGGGATTGGGTTTTATTCAATGCATGTAAGTTTTTAAAGAAGGTTCACGACCAGGGCCACCCGGATATTTCGGTTTCAGTGAATGTCTCCATCATTCAGCTGATGCAGCAGGATTTCACAGAAAAGGTAATGAAGACTCTTTCGGAAACAGGGGTGGAGCCTGGATCCCTTGAACTGGAAATAACGGAATCCGTACTCATTGAATCTTATGATGGAATCAAGGACAAGCTTAGAGAATTAAAGTCAAAAGGAATAAAAATAGCTCTTGATGATTTTGGCACAGGATACTCTTCTTTAAGCTATCTGACGCAAATTCCTATCAATACGCTGAAAATCGATAAAATTTTTATTGATACAATTACAAATAACGGCGAGGATACCTCACTTACCAATATGATCATTATGATCGGGCGCAGGCTGGGATTATCTATTATAGCGGAAGGGGTTGAAACAGAAGGGCAGTTGGAATATTTGAAAAAGTATGATTGCAACAAGATTCAGGGATACTATTTCAGCAAACCCCTGCCTCACGATGAATTGCTTCTGCTGCTTGAAAAAAACACTGGACAATTGAACGCTCAGGAATTTAGGAAATGAAGAGAGAGGCGCTGGTATGTTAGGCATGGTTTTAAATATCATGCTGTTAATAAGCACTATGAATGGATAAAGAATATCAGAGGGCGCAGCCTGTGACGTAACATGCTCCCCTTATGGCAGACCGCTTAAATAGGAAAAGCTTTCTGCCATAAGAGGAGCATATATTATTTATTCAGGGATATGGTTATGCTGAAGGAAATCGTCAAGCATGAGCTTTTCGACTCCCGCCAAAATAGCAATTCCAATTCCATGGGGGTCGTTGAAACGCCATCCAAGCTGCTGGTAATAAGAGCGGCTGAAGGAGCCTCCGGAGCCCTGGCAGACACCGTAAAGGTCGCCCTTCCGGTTGATTACCCTTTGCTTCATTCCTTTCCATGCCCGCTGAATGGATAAAATGCTTTCCCGGCACAGCTTTGGGCTTAAAATCCCCAGGCGGATTCCCCTGGAAAGAGCACAGATGAACATAGAAGTGGAGGAAGCTTCTTCATAGGTGGAAGGGTCGTCCAGAATCTGATGCCACAGGCCGTTTTCATCCTGTACCCGCAAAATGCCTTCCGCCATCTCATGGAAGAATCCGGCCACCGCGCTATGGTCCGGGTGATCTTCTGGAAGAACCAGCAGCAGCTCTGATAAGGACAGCACCACCCAGCCGTTTCCCCGGCTCCAGGGGATTTTATTCATTTTCTTATATTCCAGATCCACAATATGAGACATCAGATTCTGATCCGGCATAAAGAAGTACTGCTTGAATAACTTCGCCTGGCGGCAAGCTTCTGTTAAGTATTCCTCTTTTCCGCTTAGCTGGTAGTAACGGCATAAAAACGGGATGCTCATGTACATATCATCGATCCACATGGTGCTGTCGTTTCTGGAGAACACCTGATCCTTTTCCCTTCGCTGGCGGTTTTTCATAAAATCAGCAATCACATCCGCCAGGGCATGGGCCTCTTTCGTGGGACAACGCCGGTTGGCTTCCAGCAGAAAGGAGCCAAAGGAGCCGCAGTCATCCAACTCGGTCAGCCAGCAAAGCTGGGTATTCACTCCCGGATATCCGAATACCGATTTATCATAAATGGAATAATCATACACCGCCGCTGTCATCCGGGCATACTCCTGTACATATTCCAGCCAGTCCGGACGGCCAAGATATTCGCCCGCTTTTAACAGGCCATAAAGAGTCACGCCACAGGGATAGGTCCATTTTCCGTATAATTCCTGCTCCGCGAATATCCGTACAAAGGAATCTGGCAGGTCTGCCTGCCAGTAGCAGGTGCCATTTGATCCGGGGTACACCTTATCCATGCCTGTAAAATAGCTGATGGGGGGGATTTCTTTTCCAAAAAGACCGGTATAGATCCATTCTCCCTCATATCCTTTTACACCGGTGCGAAGGGGCAGGGTTCCGCCAGCATCCTGAAATTCAACTGCCAGACCTGTTTCCAGTCCTGCTTTCTTTTTGTAAAGCAGTATTACCTCATACATACCTCTGGGCAGAGAGACTTCCTTTTTAAAGGCCCCTTCCATCCAATCCAGGGACAGATCTCCGTTGATATAGACCTTAAGCGGCTGGTTTGAGATTCCTTTGATCAGGACCTTGCCGGAATCCCCATGGAAAAAGCTGCTTTTGGCGGCGGCAGTTCCCTGGCTGTCCAGGCCGAAGATCCGGGATAAGGGGCAGGAGGAGACAGGCGCCTCATACTCCTGCCTTGGGAACCAGGGAAGTCCCTCAAAAGAACCGTCAATCAGGGCAGAGGCATCTGCTGTCCCCCGGCCAATAGGAGGGCAATAGACAAAGCCTGCCTGTCCCTTCCTTTCAGCCAAAGGTGACGTAAAATGGGAAGGCTGCCATTGGGGTTGTGCATGGCGGAAAGAGAGGCCGAAGCCGATTTCCGTTTTTTCGGTTTCCAAGAGAAAATGGTTAAGGCCTGCCTCTAGGGGAATGGAAAATGTACAGCAGGATTTCAAGCCTTCCTGAGGGGGGAGGGAGTGAAATACTTTTTCTCCATTTACCCATAAAACAGTTGGCCCGCAGCATTGGATCTGAAATTGGGAGACGGTTTGGCTGTGGCTATATAAATCTCCTGCTCCATAGCAGACCTCTCCAACGGCGGCCTTAGAAAAGCGGCTGCTAAAATCAAATTGATACCAACCTTTTGTATTACATGTGATGCCGGATGTGAAATCCAGCCGGTACTGATAAGGCGCCTGGGGGTTATGCCCGATAAAACGGTTGGCCATCAGTGCAATTACTTCACGATCTTGCTCTCCATATACGTGGAAGGCGCTTTCTTCCAAATGGAAGTAATTGCTATCGCAGGTTTTGTTACTTTCGTATTTCATAAGGGTTCCCTCCTGTTAAAAATTTCGTTCCATATAAAGCTTTTGGCTTCTATGTTTTATATTATAATAGATTAAAGTATTAAAAATCTTATGTAATCGGGACTTATTTTAATAAAATCATACTTTTGGCTACTGAAATGGAGGTTGGAATCGAATGGAAAAAAATGTTGTAAAATTGACTTTAACTATTATATAGAAAATGATAGAATAAACATGTCATTCTGGTATGAATAAGCACAGATATCCTTTTTGCACAGGCTAATATAAAATACGAAAAAATGATTAAAACAGGAGGAATTATTATGAAGTTTTGCTGGAGCACTTTAAACGTTAGGAATTTAGAAGAATCAATCAAATTTTATGAAGAGATCATCGGTCTGAAGGTAACCAGAAGATTCCCTGCCGGCCCTGGTACTGAAATTGCATTTTTGGGCGAAGGGGAAACACAAATCGAATTTATATGCGGCGGAGACAGGGAAATTCATGTGGGAGATGATATCAGCTGGGGTTTTGAAGTGGAGTCTCTTGATCAGACCCTTTCCCTGGCAAAGGAAAAAGGTGCGGTTATTTTGGGAGATCCGGTACAGCCAAATCCCCACGTGAGGTTTGCCTTTATAAAAGATCCCAATGGCATGAGAGTACAGCTTGTGGAAAATCTGGGGTAAAGGACGGAAAAAACCAGGCAGCGGCGGAAACTACAGAGCAAGGAGCAAAGAAAATGAAGCATTTGATTGATAAGCTGTATGAAACTCATAACCTGGATAAGGACGAGTTCATTTACCTGCTGGAAAATTATGATAAAGAAGACAGTGAATATTTATTTTCCCTGGCAAGGACCTACAGTCAGGATCATTATGAGAAGGAAGTTTATATCAGGGGGCTGATCGAATTTACGAATTACTGCAAAAATGACTGCTATTACTGCGGCATAAGAAGAAGCAATAAAAATGCCAGCCGGTACCGGTTGAGCAAGGAAGAGATCCTCTCCTGCTGTGAGTCCGGGTACGGACTCGGCTTTCGGACTTTTGTGCTTCAGGGAGGGGAAGACCCTGCATTTACAGATGAGATCATGATGGATATTGTAAAGACCATCCGGGAGGAGTATCCGGACTGTGCCATCACCCTTTCCATAGGGGAAAAAACCTATGACCAGTATTTGAGATATTATGAAGCGGGGGCAAACCGCTATCTCCTCCGCCATGAAACAGCTGATGAGGAACATTATTCCCTTCTTCATCCTGATTCCCTGTCCTTAGAAAACCGGAAGGAATGCTTAAGGAATTTAAAAAAGATCGGCTATCAGGTGGGCACCGGATTCATGGTTGGTTCCCCCTACCAGACCGCAAAGTGTCTTGCTGAGGATTTGGAGTTTATCAGAGAGCTGTCTCCCCAGATGGTGGGCATTGGGCCTTTTATTCCTCATAAGGATACGCCCTTTGCCGGTTTCCCTGCGGGAAGTGTTGATCTCACACTGTTTCTCATAGGGATTTTAAGGCTGATGCTGCCGAATGCGCTGCTGCCTTCCACCACAGCATTAGGGACCCTTGACCCAAAGGGAAGGGAAAAAGGGATCCTATCAGGAGCCAATGTTCTGATGCCCAATTTATCTCCCATTGGTGTCCGGAAAAAATATGAATTGTATGACAACAAGATCTGTACCGGAGAGGAAGCTGCAGAATGTAATGTCTGTCTGAGAAACCGTGTTGCCTCCATTGGCTATAACGTGGTAGAAAAAAGAGGCGATTATAAAGAATGAGCCGGAGAACGGCGGACGCAACCGGGCCTGCCTGTATGGAGGGGCGGTTGCGTCTTTATAATTGATGGAATATTACACTATATTAAATCAGTTTAATGCGATAAGCAGTGGTCTGGGGAGGAATGCTGGCGGTCTGGAAGTTGGCATGCTCGATCCTTACCAGCTGTCCGGGCTGAAGGGAGCTTATGCCAATGGGATTATCGTTCTGATCCAGTATTTCCGTAGCCCGGGAAATGACAAATCTCATCTGGTCCGTCTCATCATCAGGATTGCCGGTATTGAGGAAGCCATTTTGAACATCAACGGATACGATTCGGTCCGTCGTTACGCGAAAAAGGGGATTCGGTAGAAAGGCAACGATCCGGTAAGCCTTCGATTGAGGAGGAGTGCTTCTTGTCATGGCAGAGGAGAACTCGGCATTGACCCACATATCCCTTCTGATGGCGCACAAGCTGATAGGGTCGCCAAATTGATTGATTAAGATCGTATCCCAATCCACGTTCAATTGAAGGAGTTCAATATAGACCATTTCATTCCGGCCGTGGGCCGCGTAAGAAACTATGACATAACCGGTTCTGCTGTTGGAAGTATACACATCTTCTACCAGGGCGTTTTCAATGTGCAGGATGCTCCCGACTTTAGTGATGCTTCCCCTTCTGCCTGTAGTAGTATTATTCATAAAACCCCCCTGAAAAGCATGTGAATTAATTAATATTATATGCTGACGCCGGGAAATATTCCGCAATCTCCAACGGGAAAAAATAATCTTAATAGAATGGAAGGGAATGAACGCGTACCAATCCTGGGTAATACATCTGGCCAGGTCCATACAGGAATTGGGACAAAATATAGGAAGAAATAGAATTGTCCTTTTGAGATTGACGTGATATTATAAGATGTATGATACAAATAAATGAGAGAGTTCAGAAAGGAGTAACATGAATAAGAATTCAATCACCCCTTTGTACCAGCAGCTTGCGGATGATATTAAACAGCAGATTGTGGAAGGTAAATTAAAAGAAAACGATAAACTTATGACGGAGCTTGAGTTCAGCCAGAATTATGACGTCAGCAGGATTACGGTCAGAAAAGCGATTGAAATACTGGTTGATGGAGGATATCTCAGAAAGCACCAGGGGATAGGCACCTTTGTGGCTGCAAAAAAGCTGAACCGGGTTATGAATAAGCTTTTAAGTTTTACAGAGATATGTGAAAATGACGGAAAGACAGCATCCACAGAGATGGTTTCCCTGGAATGGACATCCGCTTCCGTTTCCATAAGCCGGTATCTTCATATAAATGATAAGGAACGTGTTCTAAAGATTATCCGGATCCGCAAGAGCGACAAGGAGCCGGTCATGCTGGAAGAAGGATATTTTCCGTCAAAGTACTCCTATCTGATGGGAGAAGATTTAACAGGCTCTGTTTATTTTATCCTGCGCAGGCATGATACCGTACCCACCCATGCGGTGAAGACAGTGGAAATTTGCTATGCGACGAAAGAGGAAGCCGGATATTTAGGAGTGAATGAAGGCCAGGTTCTCCTTCTGCATAAGGATCAGGTAATGGATGAGGAGGGCCAGGTCATCCATTACAGTAAGCTGATCATCAATCCGGAGCGGTATAAGCTGACGATCTTTACGTAAACGTAACAAAGTAAATTTCATAATTGATTGCTTAAATGACGAAGTATTTAGGAAAATAAAATTTATTTTCTAAAATATTCGTCATTTTTACTATAAAAAGCCGGCATATGGTTAGGCCATGGGAGGAAACAGACAATAAAATAAAAAAAGCTATTGCAAAATATGTTATATCATAATATAATGTATCTAGTTGTAATAAGATGTATGCATACAATACATAACCGCGACAACTATTTTACCGGATACAAGAAAGGAGAATAAATTATGAAAAAAAGCTTTAAAAAAGCAATGTTAGCAGGCTTATCCTGCATCATGGCTATGTCCATGACAGCCTGCAGCGGCAATACCAATGAGCAATCCCCTTCATCCAAAGCCACATCCGAATCTTCCCAGTCCGATTCCGGGGATAAAACGGCAGCAGCCTCAGCGGGGGATAAAAAGGTTATTAAGCTGTTTCACCGGTTCCCTGATGATCCGTGCAACTCATTTATTGAAAAAAAGGCAGCGGAATATGAAGCAGCCCATCCGGACATTGATATTCAGATTACAAGCGCTCAGAACCAGCCGTATAAAGAGAAGATCAAAGTAGTTGTCGGCTCTGACGAGTGCCCTGATATCTTTTTCAGCTGGGGCGGCGAGTTCTCCGAACGTTTTATCCGTGAAAACCTGATTCTGGATCTGACGCAGTATATGGAAAAGGATACGGCGTGGAAAGATTCTCTTTTGACCACCCAGATGGTGGAGTATACGACTGATGACGGAATGATTTACGGTGTTCCCTTCCGCCTGGACGGCAAACTATTCTTTTACAATAAGGATATTTTTGAAAAGGAAGGCCTTAAAATCCCTAAGACATGGGATGAATTTTTAACCCTTTGTGATAAGCTGAAAGCGGACGGGATCACGCCCATCGCGGAAGGCAATCAGGACCAATGGCCGGCATGCCACTATGTGGGAACATTAAATCAGATGCTCGTGGCAGACGATGTAAGGGCTAAAGATTATAATCCGAAGACAGGGGAATTTACAGATCCCGGATATGTGAAGGCCCTTGAATATTATAAACAGCTGGTACCCTACATGAACGCCGGAGTCAATGGGCAGACTCATGATATGGCAAGATTGGGATTTACTCAGGGACAGACCGCCATGTTGTATGCAGAACTGGTAGAAATTACAAATGTTAAGCAGGAAAATAAGGATTTGAACTGGGGAATGTTTCATTTCCCGATTGTAGAAGGCTCCGGCAATACGGATCTTCTTTCCGGTTCTCCAGAGGGCTTTGTCGTCTCTTCAAAGACCAAATACCCTGATGAATGCGTCCAGTTCTTAAAGTGGTTCCTTGGGCCGGAAGTGGGCGCTGCCCAGGCGGAAGAGGTTGGCTGGTTCAATGCCTCCAAGGGTGTTGACGCAGACTTAAAGGACCCCTCTTTGATCGATGCATATAAGGCGATTTCTTCTGCAAAGGAAATGGGGCCATGGTTTGACAGTTCCCTGTATTCAACCGTATGCGACACATACCTTACCGCTATTTCAGATATCACCAACGAAGACGTGACTCCGGCGGAGGCCATGAAAAAGGTTCAGGCAGCAGCAAAGGAAGCACAGTCACTGGTACGCTAAATAAATATACGAATATAGCTTAACAGGGAGCGTATCACGCTCCCTGTTCACGAAAAAGGATGGGATCCAGATGAAAAAAAAGAAATTCGTACCATACCTGTATATACTGCCGGGGCTTCTCATGGTGCTGGGCTTTGTATACATTCCTATCATAGTCAACTGCGTGTACAGTTTTTTCCGGTTATCTTCCTACTCCTCCACCATGAAGTTTGTGGGGCTCAATAATTTCAAGCGTTTATTTATGAATGAAGTATTTCCGATTATGATACGCAACAACCTGTATTATTGCATCATATCGCTGATCGTCCAGGTTGGTTTTGGAACGGTTCTTGCTCTTTTGCTGGAGAGCAGGCTTACCGGCAGGGCAAGAGGATTTTATAGGAATGTTTACTTTATTCCATCACTGATTTCCCTGACCGCTGTAGGCCTAATGTTTAATTTCATTTATTCCCCACAGGTTGGCCTCCTAAATACATTTTTAAAAAATGTGGGACTTTCTCAGTTCCAGCAAACCTGGCTGGGGGATAAAAGACTGGCCATCTTCTGTATCATAGCCATGAGCCAGTGGCAGTTTACCGGATATATCACGCTGCTAATGGTGGTTGCTTTCCAAAATGTGCCGGTGGATTATCTGGAGGCGGCACTCATCGACGGGGCAGGTCCGGTAAGGAGAGCCTTGAGCATATCCCTTCCGCTTGCCAAGGAGCAGCTTTTGGTATGCTCCATTATTACCATTATCGGTGCATTTAAATTATTTACCGAGGTTTATTCAACCACCAGCGGAGGTCCAGGAAATAATTCTCAGGTTCTTGGCCTGTTTCTCTATCAGAATGCATTCCTGCATGACGATATGGGCATGGCGGCCACTACAGGAGTATTAATATTTGCCATCACCCTGACCGCATCTGTCATACAGTTGAAGGCCTCAAGGTCCGGCGAGATATAAAGGAGGAATGCAGAATGAAACATTCTAATAATTCAAAGGTTTTTTTATTAAAGATATTGCTGCATATTTTCCTGGTTTTTTTGGTGTGTGTCATTCTTTTTCCGGTCTTGTGGCTGATCTTAAACTCTTTAAAGACGAATCAGGAGATGTTTTTGAATTCCCTGGCTTTGCCTAAAAAGTGGATGGCCGTTAACTATGTGACTGCATGGAATAAAGGCCTTTTTAGCTACTTTAAGAATTCTATTCTGGTTAGTGCGGTCTCCCTGCTTTTTATCCTGTTCATCAGCTCCTTTCTGGCTTATGGTCTGACCAGATTTCAGCTTCCGGGCAGCACCTTTCTCTTTTTCCTGGTACTGGGAGGCATGGCCTTATCTGAACAGGTTGCTTTGGTTCCTCTTTACAAAATTTTGCAATCCTTAAAGCTTTACAATACTCAATGGGCGATCATCCTGCCCTACGTGGCATTCCGCATTCCATTTACAATGTTCCTGCTCCGGTCTTATTTTATCTCTATCCCAAGGGAGTTGGAGGAAGCGGCTATTGTAGATGGCTGCAACAGCCTGCAGCGGTTTTTCCTGATCATCGTTCCTGTCAGCAGGCCGGTTCTTGCTTCCTGTGCCATCGTAAACCTAAACTTTGTATGGAACGAATTCCTGTTTGCCAATGTATTTCTGGAGAGCAAATCCATCATGACCATTCCTCTTGGGCTTATGGCGTTTCAGGGAGATTTAAAGTCGGATTACGTGGTCATGCTGGCCGGGATCCTGATCGCCTCACTTCCTATGATCATTTTATTCCTGTGTATGCAGAAGCAGTTTGTACGAGGACTCACCCAGGGAGCGGTAAAGGGATGACTATGCTGACAGCGGATTATCATGTTCATAGCATTNNTGCGAAAGCGCCATACAAAAGGGGATGGATGACATAGCCTTTACGGATCATTATGAGTTTTATGCCCATGGAGTCGTAAAGGAGTATTTTCACGAAGAATACTTAAAACTGTACTGGAGGTCCCTGGAGATGTGCAGGGAGAAATTTGAAGGGCGGCTGGTAATACGGCGGGGACTTGAGATCGGTCAGATGCATCTGTGTCCTGAAAATGCATTTGCAGTCATTAGCAAATATCCCTTTGATTTTATTATCGGCTCTCTTCACAAGATTGAGAACGTAGATGTCAGCCAGATGGAGTATACAGAAAGGACCATGCCCCATATTGCAGAGGCATATTACCGCCATCTGATAAGGCTATCGGAGGTTGGGGAATTCGACTGTCTGGGACATCTGGATCTGATTAAAAGACATTCGGTAAAAAATGGACTTCCTGATTATTATGATAAGTATGAGAAGGAAATCACAAGGGTTCTTAGAAATCTGGTTTCCAGAGGAAAGGGCATTGAAATCAACACTTCCGGCATCAGGCAGGGAACTGGAGAATCCATGCCCGCAATAAAAACGGTGAGATTGTTTGCGCAGCTTGGAGGAACGGTGGTAACGGTTGGGTCAGACGCCCACAGGCCGGAGGATGTGGGGGCTGATTTTCATGAGGCAGAGAAGCTCTTAAAAGAAGCAGGTTTTAAGGAGGTCACACGGTTTGAAAGGCGTCGGGGCTTACCGGTAAAAATATAGGACCAAAACGAAAAAGGAGAACGAACGATGATCAGAGTATTAGGCTTGGGTGATAATGTGGTGGATAAATACATGCATATCCTGACCATGTATCCGGGAGGGAATGCCTTGAATTTTGCGGTGTATGCGAAATTGTTTGGTTATGAATCTGCGTATATGGGGAATTTTGGAGATGACGGAGAGGCCCGCCATGTATATGAAACGGTTACGGCTCTTGGGCTTGACGTTTCCAGATGCCGCTTCTGGAAAGGGGAAAACGGTGCAGCAAAGGCTAAGCTGGTGGACGGTGACCGGGTATTCANNATCGGAAGCAATAAGGGCGGAGTCTCCAAAGAACATCCTCTGGAACTGACCAATATGGACAGGGAATATATTACAGGCTATGACATGGTGCATACCAGTATTTTCAGCTATATCGAGGCCCAGCTTCCCAATCTAAGGGAAGCGGCAGCCTTTCTTTCCATGGATTTTTCCGGCCATGCTTCCTCTGAGTATTTAAAAGAGACCTGTCCTTATATAGACTGTGCCTGTATCTCCTGCGGGGAAGACATGACAAAGGAGGAGATCGTTCATCAGATAAAAACCATCATTTCCTATGGCTGCAGGCATATCGTCATAGCCACCAGGGGAGCAAAAGGAGCATTTGTATATGTGGACGGAAAGATATATGAACAGTCTCCGTGCCTGATCAGGGCAAAGGATACCATGGGCGCAGGGGATTCCTTTCTTACATGCTTTTTGATCAGCTATTTAGAGGGAATGAAATATGCGGTTGATTTTCCGGAAAATTCCGGAGAATCCGGCATCACTTCGGCACAGGAGTATAAGGATATGACCATAATGACCAGTCTTTATAAGGCTGCCGTTTATTCCTCACAGAACTGCCAGAAGGACGGTTCCTTTGGATTTGGAAAAAGATTTGAAGAGTGATCCACAGCATATAAAACGTCCCTATAAGACACCTGCTTTTTTTAAGCAGTGCTTTACAGGGGCGTATTTATTTAATAATCAAGCTTCCACATATACCGCCTTTTTGTAAGAGGGTGATTGCGTATGATAGCCAGCTGCTCCGCGTAGATTCTCAGTACGCCGCTGATAAGTATGGGATTGAAATATTCCGCAACGGATTTGTCAATGCGGGAGCTTAAGCCGAAATCCTTTGCATCCACAACCGTTACCTTTGCGTCAAACCGCTGCAGGAAGGTGAGGGCCCTGGAATCCATGGGACGTGTGGGCCCATCATTCATCAGAAGAAGATAAGGAACATCCTTTTCAACCATTTCAAACGGCCCGTGGAAGAATTCGCCGTCATGGAAGGAGCTTGCATGGATCCACTGCATCTCCATCATAAGAAAGCTTGAGAAGGAGTAAGAAACCATCTGGGTGGCCCCGGAGCTCATGACATATAAAATAGGCATGTCCTTGTAGTTCACGGCAAAAGCTTTTGCAGCAGGCAGGCTCATGGAAACAGCAGTTTCAATCAGGCCATAAATCTTTGAAAGTCCATCCTGTATCGCGTCGTAATGGGAGTAACCTTCATAGGCATTAAGGATTTCCGCAGAAAGCGCAAGGACGCCGGTCATTTTCTCCATCTTTTCCGCATAGCTGGCTTCAAAGCCATGAATGATCTGGTAATGGGAAGCATTGGCAAGGGGAGAGCCTTCCACATGTGTTACAGAGACAACAGCAGCGCCCAACTCCATGGCCTTTTTTGAGGCTGCTACAGTTTCAGGAGTCGTTCCGCTTAGTGAGCAGGTGACCACGATCGCAGATTCGTCTACGGATACGGGGGGAGAATAATTAAATTCATTGGCAGTGTAAATGCTCACGCGAAGTCTTCTGGAATTTGCTTCCAGAAAATATTTACCGGGAAATAATTCTGACATGGAAGCACCACAACCGACAAAGCAGACAGCAGTGATGTTTGGACGTTCAGCCTTGATTGCAGAAACAATTTCTTTGACTGTCATAATATGTTACCTCCAATATGTTAATTTACTTAATCCATGAATACATTATATAACATCATATAACAAGTGTCAACGAATATATAAAAGAAGTTCTGCTTTATGATAGAATGATGTGTGTATGATGTTATAATACATTGTGTAAAATATCAAATAGAAAGCGGAGGAACGCCGTAAGAAGTTATATGTGGAATGCAGAATACTGTTTGATTTTTATTAAAAACTTAAGGAAAATTTCAGGATCTTTTAGCAGTGATATTAACAGGAACAGACGACAATTTTCCATGAATGTGCTATACTGTTTTTTAAGCGTATCTTTCGCAGAACATAAGACCCGTTAAATTATTAACTGGAAAGAGGGGATTTGCCATTAAAAGATATGATAAGTTAGTCAGGGACAGGATACCGGAGGTAATTGAAGCAGAAGGAAAAAAAGCGGTATGCCGTATTCTGGCTGATGAAGAATATATGGTCAAACTGGAAGAAAAGCTTAACGAAGAGGTAAAGGAATATCAGGAGGATAAGAGCCTGGGAGAGCTGGCAGATGTGCTGGAAGTGTTATATTCTCTTTGCAGTGCCAGAGGATATACGAAAGCAGAACTGGAGGCTGCTCGGGAAAAAAAGGCAAAAAACAGGGGCGGATTTAATAACAGGATTTTTCTGGAATATGTGGATGAGTAAATGAAAAAGTGCTTACATGATATGCAAAAATATACATTCCAAAAAGGAGGAATGCGTTATCAGGCGCAAATATACTATATTTCTATCCACAATCATCTGCATTATCTGCACTGTTATGGTTTGCTTTTATTTGTTTTCCATTGACAAGGTCGGCGATATTTATATTGAAAAATCAGAGGAAGCGATCTATAACATTAAGAAAGATTTCCTAAAGGATACGGTCAATAACCTGATTTCTGAAATTGAACTTAGGCGGGCATCCAAATCGTCATACGTGGAAACCTTTGTTTCCAGAACGTCTGATATCATTAACATGAAAAAGGATCTTCCGGACAGCGGATTCAATGATTTCTTCATCCGGTTTTTCCGGGATAATCCTGATTATAAATCTATGATTGTGGTCCTGTGGGACAATCAGGCAAATAAAGCAATTTATGACCCGGGAAATCTGGCAGGAGACACCTGGAAGGATACTCTAAAAGCCAATACCTCCGGCTTATCCTCTTACCGGGTTTTCTTTCACGGAGATTATGCATATCTCTTCGGGCTTACCAAAAGCTACGTAAATGAGCTTGTTAAGTCTGATATTGCAAATGTGATCAGAAATTCAAAATTTGACGGAAATTCCTATATATGGGTAAACGAGATACAGAATTATCAGGGAGGGAAAAATTATGCCATCCGGAGAATCCATCCCAACTTACCTGATACGGAGGGGATCTATCTTTCAACGGATATGACGGATATCGCAGGAAATTATCCATATTTGACTGAGCTTCAGGGAATTAATAAGGATGGTGAGCTGTATTTCTCTTACTATTTTAAGGAACCAGGCAGCGATAAGGTATCAAAGAAGCTGGCTTATGCCAAGCTTTATAAGGATTATGACTGGGTAGTTGCCATGGGAGTTTATCTGGATGACTTACAGCCTTATGTTGACCAGACGAGTAAGGAAAGTAAAGAACTGGTATCCAGGATCACCCTTCTTTTGGTTTTATTGCTTATTGTTATATTGATCGTCAGCCTGTTTTCCATTTCCTTATTGGAAAAAATATATTACCGCCATGCGAAAAAGGCAATGGAATCTGAGCTTAACCAGGATGTCCTTACAAAGGCAGGGAACAGAAGAAGCGGGACAAACGATTTGACCAATGCCTTTAAGGAATATAAACGGACAGGCTTAAGTCCCGGAATTATGATGTGCGATGTGGATCATTTTAAAGGGATCAATGATCAATACGGTCATTTTGCAGGGGACATGGCTCTGGCTGAATTTGTAAACGTGATGAAAAGCACCTTAAGAAGCACGGATAAGATTATCCGCTGGGGCGGTGATGAATTCGTTGTCATTCTTAATGGAATAGAAGAGAAGCATGTACTGGATTTTGGAAGCAAGTTTTTGACTTCTGTGTCTTCTTTGAAAATTCTGGAACACCATGAAGAGATAGGGATCACCGTATCCGTCGGATTTTCCTTCTTTAAGGAAGGAGATGAGGATTTTCACGGGGCATTAAGGCGGGCGGATGAGGCCCTTTATAAATCAAAGTCAGAAGGGCGCAATCAGGCCAATGTTATTTTATAGAAATTAAGGCCCGGAAAGGAGAAGAACCATGACGACCATTTATACCGCACTGCTCAGGGGAATCAATGTGGGCGGGAAAAACAAGATAAAAATGGCTGAGTTAAGACAGCTGCTGGAAGAGGCAGGCCTGACCCGGGTGGAGACTTATATTCAAAGCGGCAATGTCATATTTGAGTCAGAGGATAAGGAAGAGGAGCTAAAGGAGAAGCTTGAGAATAAAATCAGGGAAAGATTCGGTTTCTCCGTAAGCGTGATTTTAAGAACATCCAACCAGCTGGAACAAATAATAAGAAACTGTCCTTATACAGAGAAGGAGAGGAAAGAAGCGGAGGCTCTGAATACGGAAGGAGAAAGCTTTTATGTCTGCCTTTTTCATCAGGCTCCGCCGGAGGCAGAAGCGGAACGCTTAAAGCCCTTTGCAGGGGAGTCTGATGATTACAGGATACAGGGCAGGGATATTTATCTTCTGCTTTGCCACAGCATCCGCAATTCCAAGCTTGCAGGCAATCTGTCACTGATTGGCGGACCGGCAACGGTGCGGAACTGGAGAACAATGGAAAAGCTTTATTCCCTGGTGGCGGCAAGGATCTCCGGGGAGTAGCCTCGCTTTTTTGAAACTATGACGACCCGTAACACCGCCGGGTCGTTTTTATTATCAAAAAACGAGGCTGCTGCAAAATGTACGTTTTATGTAAGACTTTTCAAAGCCGGGCCAGGATCAGGCAGGGCAGCGGCGGCGGTTTCCATATTTAAAAGATACATATGGTTAAATTTTTCGATGGCAGCCTTTTTTTGTTCCATCAGGGAATGGGAATACACATTAAGGGTGATGGAAACGCTGGAATGGCCCAACAGTTCGCTGATGGTTTTCACATCCACTCCCAGCTCCAGGGCACGGGTGGCAAAGGTATGGCGGATGGCATGGAATTTACGGTCCTGGACGTGAGCGTCCCTTAATAGTTTCTTGTAAAGCTTTTGAAAGCTGCGGGGATCTAAGGGAGTATCCCCGTCGGAAAAGATATAATGGTCCGGTTTTGCATTCGAAAATCCCCGCTCCTCTGCCATTTTTAACAGAAAGTCCGGCAGAGGCATTTTCCTTAAAGATTTGCGGCTTTTTGGAGCACCCACCTGCAGAGAGGTTTTGCTTTCACCTTCTTCAAAATGTTTTATTCTGGATACGGTCCGTGCAATGGACAGAGTACCGGTTTCCATATCAATATCTCCCCATTTAAGGGAACACAATTCTCCAAGGCGGATGCCGGTATAAAAGCTTAATATAATTCCTGTCGCGCGCCTGTCTTTGGAATTCAGTGCGGCATTTTCTATGATCCTCTGCTCTTTCATCGAAAAGACCATAACCTCCTTGTCTTCCGGCCTCGGGACTTTCACCTGTTCAATGATGGAAAAGCCCTCGGGCGCTCCCTTTAAGATTTCTTTTAAAGCTATTTTGAAGATGGTAAGATATTTTTTCTTGGATGAATCTGCCAATCCGTTATTTTCTCTGATGGCTTTTACAAAACAAAAAACAGAATCTTCTGTTATCTGCAGGTTCTTTTCCTGTTTAAAAAATGGAATCACGTATTTATCCATGCACCGGTAATAGCTTTCATAAGTGGAGGGTTTAACCCGAAGGGAGGCATCCTCCAGCCATGCCTCAAACAAACTGCAGACATCGTTTCCGTCAATGGCAAGTTTTTCCTTAACTGATTCCTGGATCTCCTNNTTTTCTTTTACGCCTTTGTAGGTTCTGGAGTAGAAATACCGGTATTTTCCATCCAGTTTTAAAGTCCTTCCTTCCCAGCGCCCGTCTTTGCGTTTATAAATATTTTCTCCTCTTCGCGGCATTGTAAAATACTCCTTTGCTTATCATGTATTTATTATAAGATGTTTCTGATAGCGGCAAATGATCCAAATATTACCAAAAAAGCAACTGTAAAATCCACAAAACAAGCGGTAATAACAGATGTGCTCAAGTATGGTTGACTTTTGCCACAACATCGAATACACTGGATGTATAAACTAAAATTATTAAAAGGAAGTGAAACAATGGAAGGCAGCCCCCGAAGTCCAATATGTGACTTCAAACCCCAGTATGAAAATATAAACCAATATGCCGGTGCTTTTAACGGGCTTTTGTCCATTGTTGTTGATACAGATGGGCTTTCTTAGTCTATGCCTTTCACGCCGTCTATTGGGACGGCTTTTTTTATTGCTATTTTATTTTCATTGGGGAATCATAATATAGAAAGGATGATTCCAATGAAATTCATGAGAAAGAAAACAATCAGCACACAGATCGAGAAAAACAGATACGACACGGAAAAAAAGCTCAGAGCCTATGCGTTTCTTGAGGAAGAAAAGCTCTTATCCTCCCTTTCCGCAACAAAGACCGGCCTAACCAATGAGGAGGCTGAGGAAAGACAGGATGAATTCGGGGCAAATGTAATTACGGCAGGAAAAAAAGATACAATGCTTCACAGGCTGAGAGAGTCGGTCATCAATCCCTTTAATGTGATTTTGCTCGTCATTGCAGCTGTTAATTATTTCACAGATGTTATTGCTTCCTCAAGACCTGACTATCTCACCGTTTCCATTATTATTTTCCTGGTGCTTGTCTCAAGTCTGGTTGCCTTTGTCCAGAATCAGCGTTCCAATGCCGCCGCTGAGAAGCTTTCAGAGATGATTTCCAACAAGGCAGATGTATGGAGAGATGGGAAACTTACCGAGATCCCCATGGATGAGGTGGTTCCGGGAGACGTAGTCAAGCTTTCCGCAGGACATATGCTTCCGGCANNGTTTTTTATCTACCAAAGACACTTTTTTGGCCCAGGCAGCCCTTACCGGCGAGTCCGCTCCTGTGGAGAAGTTTTCTGACGGGGACAATATGCCCGGCGACTCTTTGACGGATTTGCAGAATATCGGCTTTATGGGGTCCAATGTGGTAAGCGGAAGCGCCACGGCTGTGGTTCTGGCAACCGGCAATAACACCTTTTTCGGCTCCATGGCCCAATCCCTGTCAGGTGATAAGGCCAAGACCAGTTTTGAGCGGGGAGTGGATTCGGTCAGCGGACTTCTGGTCAGAAGAATGCTTGTCATGATTCCGGTGGTGTTTTTGATCAATGGCATTGCAAAAGGTGACTGGGCAGGAGCGCTTCTTTTTTCCATCAGTATCGCAGTTGGCCTTACGCCGGAAATGCTGCCCATGATCATGACCTCCACCCTTGCAACNNTAGGTAATCGTCCGCACTCTTGGAGCGATACAGACCTTTGGAGAAATGGATGTGCTCTGCACCGATAAGACAGGTACCCTGACCGAAGATAAGGTGGTCCTGGAAAAATACATGGATTTAAGTGGGGATGAGGATGCCAGGATCCTGCGTCATGCATACTTAAACAGCTATTTTCAGACCGGCTTAAAGAACCTCATTGACTTAGCGATCATAAACCGTGCCGAACAGAACGGACTGGAGACTGTTTTAAGCTCTTACCGCCGAATTGATGAAATCCCTTTTGATTTTACACGGCGCAGGATGAGCGTGGTTTTAACGGATCAGAAGGGAAAGCTCCAGCTTATCACAAAAGGGGCTGTGGAGGAGATTCTGGAGATCTCATCCTTTGTGGAGATGAACGGGACGGTTCTTCCCATGGATGAGGAAACCCGGCGTATTGCCATGGAGACCTATGAAAAGTATAATAATGACGGTCTGCGCATGATTGCCGTTGCCCAGAAGAATGAGGTGCCCGGTATAGGGGTATTCAGCGTGGATGATGAGCGGGATATGGTTTTAATAGGTTTCGTAGGTTTTCTTGACCCGCCAAAGGAGAGCGCAGGCGCCGCCATTGCCGCTCTCCGTGACCATGGGGTGAGAACGGCGGTCCTCACCGGGGACAGCGAGGGCGTGGCAGCAAAGGTCTGCGGCAAGGTGGGCGTAGACGCATCTACCTTAATGACAGGCCGGGATGTGGAGCAGATGGATGATAAAGAGCTTTTACATGCGGTAAGCATATGCAATCTGTTTGCAAAATTATCTCCATCCCAGAAGGAACGGGTAGTAAAAGCGTTCCAGAGCGCAGGACATACGGTGGGTTATATGGGAGACGGCATCAACGATGCGCCGCCCCTGCATCAGGCTGATGTAGGGATTTCCATTGACANNAGCGCTGTGGATATTGCCAAGGAAACAGCCGATATCATACTCCTGGAAAAGGATTTAATGGTCCTGGAAGAAGGAGTCATCGAAGGCCGCCGAACCTTTGGAAATATCATCAAATATATTAAGATGGCAGCAAGCGGTAATTTCGGAAATATGATCTCTGTCATCGTTGCCAGTATATTCCTGCCGTTTCTGCCCATGCTGCCGGTGCAGATATTGACCCAGAACCTGCTGTGCGATTTTTCCCAGATGGGGATTCCATTTGACGATGTGGATAAGGAATTTTTAAAGAAGCCTCATAAATGGGATACAAAGTCCATCAAATCCTTTATGGCTTTCTTTGGTCCCCTTAGCTCTGTTTTTGATATTTTATGCTTTGCGGTTATGTGGTGGGCCATTGGCGCAAATAAAGTGGAGCTTTCTCCATTGTTCCAATGCGGCTGGTTCGTATTCGGTACCGTATCCCAGGTGCTGGTTATCCACTTAATCCGTACAGAGAAACTGCCCTTTGTGCAAAGCAGGTCCTCTATGCCCCTGTTTCTTTCCACATTTATAGTTGCGGTCCTTGCTCTGTTCATTGGATTTTCGGGTTTTTCCATTGGTCTCGATATGTATCGTCTGCCGGTACACTTCGTTCCCTGGCTTGCTTTGATCCTGGCCGGTTATCTTGCAGCCGTGCAGATGATGAAAAAGGTATATATGCACCGATATAAGGAATGGATGTAATCTTCCTCCAATCATTGAAAGAGCAGTCGGCTTTTATTTGCCAGACTGCTCTTTTTGTTTTCCTTTTTATGCTTCTTTGCCGCTATTTACGTGAGCCTTAATGGCCGCAAAGCTTTCCGTACTTATTACGTGCTCGATCCGGCAGGCATCATCCAGTGCAGTTTTGGGGGTCACCCCGAGGGCAATCAGCCACTCCGAAAGCAAGGTGTGGCGCTCGTATATCCTTTCTGCAATTTCAAGTCCTTTTTCCTGCAAAATGATGTGGCCGTTTTCGTCTATCCCGATGTACCCGTTTTCCCGGAGATTTTTCATTGCCACGCTGACGCTTGGTTTGGAAAAATCCAGTTCTTCGGCAATGTCTATGGAGCGCACATGGCCGTTGCGCTTCTTAAGCATCAGGATTGTTTCCAGATAGTTTTCGGCAGATTCTTGTATCTTCGTATCATCACCCTCTTTCCTGCTTTCATTGGATATTCCTTTATTTTAACATGGATTGGCATAAATTTTCAAGATGGCTTCTCCTTATATTATTTTGTTACTTGTTCATTTTGGTTACATAAAATTTCTGTTACCATTTTTTTGTTGAAATTTGTCGGAATTTTTATTATAATATAATATGGTTGACTTTAATCATTTGGCAGATAACCCATATTGATCAAAAGGTACCCCTTTTAATCGGGTAGTTAAATGAAAAAACAGACGGAAAATGGTAATAATCAGGCAAGATATGCTTAAATTATGAATGTACAAGTAACTGACCCAGGAGGAGCAATCGGGCTGTGCAGGCGAAGATACAGGAGGAGGCATATGTTCAATATTTTTCAAACAGGGGAAGAGAAGAATTTTTCCTGGAACATGATAGGGAATATAGCAGAAGGGAGGAAGAATCTGGGGGAAGGGATGCCCGTCATGATGTACCGGCTGTTCCAGTATTCCTTAAGAAGTGAATTGTCGCAAAGATTCGGCGAAGAAATGGCAAGAGAGATTTTCCGAAGTGCCGGAGAGCATTCCGGAAGAGAATTTGCCTTACACATGCTTGATCTGACTCTTCCGCTGAATGACTTCCTTGCCTCCCTGCAAAAGATCCTGGAGGTACATAAAATAGGTATATTAAGAATTGAAAAGTTTGATCCCCATACCGGATATGTGGTTCTTACGGTTGGAGAAGATCTGGATTGTTCCGGACTTCCCGTGACGGGGGATCTGGTTTGTAATTATGACGAGGGGTTTCTTTCAGGCGTATTAAAAGAATACACGGGAAAGAAATATGTGGTAAAAGAAGTTGATTGCTGGGCCAGTGGTTCACGTGTATGCAGATTTGAGGCCAGTGTCGATCATCAGACGAAGGTGTAGTGGATGACAGAAAAAGATGCTTCTGTTCTTTTGGAGCAGATCCGCAATATCATATTAAATAAGCCGGTTTCCGGGGAGATGGAAGAGAAAACACAGGTGTCTTCAGACCTGGAGCAGGCAGTTTCCTATCTTTCTTACTGTCTAATGGAATCCAACGAGTTTCTTAAGAACCTGGCGGAAGGGAATTTAGACATTCCCCTGCCTGACCGTCATAATTTTCAGGCAGGAGATTTAAAACAGCTTTATGCCGCCTTAAAGCATTTAACGTGGCAGACCGGCCAGGTGATCAAGGGAGATTATAAGCAGCGGGTGAATTTTATGGGAGACTTTTCCCAGGCTTTTAATGAAATGGTGGTCCAGCTGGAGAAAAGGGAAAATGAGTTGAAAGAGCAGGCGGAAAAGATCAAAAGGTTCAATAGGCTGCTGATATCCATCATGGACAGCCTGAAAGAATGGGTTGTTGTTATTGAAGAAGAGAACGGGACGATATTATATACCAATGAATCAGCCAGAAGGCGGTTTTATGATCCTGGGACAGGGCAATTTGCCTGCGGGGGAGGGGACTGTCTCTTAATGGCCCGCCTCAAGTCCTATACCGATCTGGAACAGGAGCTGCGGTATGAATTCAAATGCTCCCGCAATAAGACCTTCCAGGTTAAATCCTATTCCTTGCTGTGGGAGGAGAAAAAGGCGGTGGTCCATCTTGTGACGGATGTTACATATCAGAGGGAAAATGAAGCCTTCTTAGAGGTCATGGCCTATAAGGATGAACTGACCGGATTGGATAACCGGCGCAGCGGCCTGCGTACCATTGACTCTTATATCCAAAAGGGCATTCCTTTTTCTCTTTGCATGATCGATATGGATGGGCTGAAAAATATCAATGACCAGTTCGGCCATTTGCAGGGAGATGAATATATAAAATATGTTTCGGAAGCTCTGAAGGAGTTTGCACGGGATATTGACTTTACCTGCCGGTTCGGAGGCGATGAATTTATCGTGCTGTTTCACGACTGTGAGGAACAGTTGGCAGAGGAGAAGATGAATCTTATCGATAAGAAGCTTTCTGATGTTGAGATGGCCTATCCAATGTCCATCAGCTATGGTGTGATTTACATTGCAAAGGGGACGGACATGTCTCCGGAGGCCGTTTTAAATATGGCAGATGAAAGGATGTACCGCTTTAAAAGGCAGCGGAAACAGATAAATAACGGATCAGACGGCGAAGGAATTTAGAAAGCTCAACTTTTCTTGTGTTTTTTATGATTTTACATTATAATGATAGGCAGGTTAAAATGAAATAGGAGCAAGAAAAGGATGAGATTTATTGGAAGCAAGACATTGCTGCTGGACCAGATTAAGCATGTGATTGATGAAAAGGCGCCGGGAGCGGAGAGCTTTTGTGATATATTTTCTGGAACCGCAGCGGTTGCCAGATATTTTAAANNCTTTTCCTATGTGCTGCAGAGGGCTACCGTTGAGAATGACAGTGTGCCGGAGTTTGCCCGTTTGCAGGAAGAAACCGGGATCATGGATCCTGTGGACTTTTTTAACGGCAGGGAAAAAAAGGATTTGGAGGAACTGTCTAAGGAGCGCCGGTTTTTTCAGAACACCTATGCGCCCACAGGCGGCCGTATGTATTTAAATGATGAGAATGCCCTGCGCATTGATTTTGCCAGGTGCACTGTGGAAGACTGGAAGACTGCAGGTCTTTTAAGTGAGGACGAGTATTATTATCTGGTCGCCTGCATTGTGGAGGGGATCCCTTTTGTTTCCAATACCTCTGGAACCTATGGTGCATTCCACAAGGCTTGGGAGAGGCGGAGTTATAAACGGTATGAGCTGTACCGGCTTCCCGTAACACACAATGGAAAGCAGAACCGCTCCTTCAATGAAAACGGAGTGGACTTATTAACACGCATAGAGGGGGACATCCTCTACATTGATCCTCCCTATAATGCACGCCAGTATCTTTCCAATTACCATGTCCTTGAGACAGCCGCCAGATATGACTATCCAATGGTGCGGGGAGTTACAGGACAGCGTCCGGACGAAGGGCAGAAATCAGAGTTTTGCATGAAGAATAAGGCGGTTCCGGCGTTTGAGGAACTTCTTGAGAATGCACAGTTTAAGCATATCATATTAAGCTACAGCACGGACGGGCTTATGACGGTAGATGAGATTGAGGAAGCAATGAAAAAGCACGGAAAGCCGGAAACCTTCCGGATCTATGAGATCCCTTACCGTAGATATAAGAGCCGGAAGGTGAAGGAAACAGAACGGTTAAGGGAGCTTTTGTTTTACATGGAAAAGCAGGTGCCGCCATGCACATAAAGAGTCCTCTGAATTATACTGGGGGGAAGTTCAAGATTCTGGAGCCCATCTTTCAGGCGTTTCCAAAGGATATCCGTACATTTGTGGATGTCTTTGCCGGAGGCTTTAACGTAGGGATCAATGTGGAGGCTAAGCAGATCATCTGCAATGACCAGATCACGTATCTGATCGAACTGTATCAGATGTTCCGTTCTACGGATATCAAGGATATCCTGGAGAGGATTCAGGGCCTGATCTCAAAATATGAGCTGACCCAGCAGAACAAGGAAGGGTATTATGCCCTCCGGTCAGATTATAACAGAACAAAGGATTTAACAGAGCTGTTTGTGCTGGCCTGCTATGCGTTTAACCATCAGATACGCTTTAATAACAGCCATGAGTTCAATTCCCCCTTTGGGAGGAACAGAAGCTCCTTTAACGGCAGCATTGAAAAGAATTTAACGGAGTTCTGTCAGGCTCTCCATGAGAAAAACATTGAGTTTTCAAACCTGGACTTTGCGGAACTGGATTATACGGGCCTGGGACCGGAGGACCTGGTTTACTGCGACCCGCCTTATCTGATCTCCACGGGGAATTACAACGATGGAAACCGGGGGTTCAAGGACTGGAAGGAAAGAGAGGAACGGGCACTTTTGGAGCTTTTGGACCGGCTTCATGAGCAGGGAACCAAGTTTGCCCTATCCAACGTCCTGTATCATAAAGGATTGTCCAATGACCTCTTGATCGAGTGGAGCAAACGATATCAGGTTCATTATATCGATAACACCTATTCTAACTGCAGCTATCAGTTTAAGGAACGGAATGCGGTCACGGTTGAGGTGCTGATTACCAATTATTAATGAAGTCTATGTATCAGAACAAATTTGATCATGGATTTTTTAAGGGGAGTCATAAAAGACTCCCCTTAATTTATGTTTAAAAAAAGAAGTACATAAACATATGCCATCTTAAGTTAAACTGCTAAAACCTGCACAATATTTTACGGTACGATCGATTTACAGGTAAAAACTTTGCTTTTCAATTGATTCAACCCTACTTTTGCCAGATCAAGCAGACAGATAAAGGCTACAGTAACTCCTGTGAGAACCGTAAAATCTGTTAATGGTAAAGGCACAAAACCCATTAATCCCGCAGTGAAAGGGGTATATACAAGCGCGATGGAAACAGCGATAAATAGTGCAATCGTGCCTAATAACAAGCGGGAAGGTTTTGCTCCCTGCCAGAAAAAGTGTTTTTTGCTCCTCACAGAAATAATAATCAGAAGCTGGGTGAAGTTATAAAACAAAAATAGCGTGGTTTGTGTCAAAGGTGTCGATTCAGTACCGGTAAACAGGAAGAACAATAAATAATAAACAGCTGTAAAAATACCCAGTCCTAAAGAAGTATTGATCAATGACTTAACCTGACTGGCAGCCTGGGGCTTACGTACTTCATCCGGATCCACGCTGTCAGAAAACACGGTCATTAAAGGCATATCCTGAATGATATTACCAATCAGGAGCTGAATTGCCAGCATTGGTATATCTGCAGCAAAAAACACATAAAAGAATATCATGGAGAAGAAGTTGCCTAAGTTACCGATCATGGCATGTTTAATATATTTATTGATATTTACAAAAATGTTTCGGCCGTATTGAATCCCATCTAAAATCACGCCCAGATCATCTTCCAGCAAAACAATGTCCGCACAATCCTTCGCCACATCGGTCGCGTTATGGACTGCGATTGATACATCCGCCAGTTTAAGCGAAGGTGCATCATTAACGCCATCCCCTTGATAACCCACTACATGATGCTTCTTAAGACGTTTGACAATATTATATTTTTGCTCCGGTGTAACCCTTGCAAAAACAGAGCATTCTTTTAATGCTGTCTCAAATTGCACATCTGTCATTCTTTCAAGATCATCGCCTGCGTAGATTTTATCGCCATCATTTGTAAGTCCCAGTTCTTTGCTGACATATTCTGCTATTTCTATGCTGTCACCTGTTAAGATTTTTACGTCCACTCCCAGCTGCTTTGCTTTGTCTATTGTCGATTTTGCCGTTTGACGAAGAGGATCAAGCAATTCAGCAAAGCCCAGGAATTCCAAATCTTTTTCGTCCTTCAAAATGTCATAATCCGGACCATAATTAATTTCTTTGTAAGCAATGGCTAATTGGCGCAAACCTTTTTTTCCGGATTCTGCTGCTAACTGTTTGTATGGCAGGTTTTTCGTATGCTTTGAAAGCTCAATAAGAGTTTCGGGTGCACCGACAACTATTAAATATGATTTGCCATCCTCTGGATTCCGAACAATCACTCTCCTTCTTCTTGCAGCAGGATCAAAGGGAAGGTTTTGAAGTTGTATCCAAAACGCTGCCTGTCTCATAATTTCTCTCGGTACATATTGTAAGAACGCCCGGTCAAAAGAATTGATATATTTTTTGTTTTCTGCTTGTAAATCTTCAATAGAAACATAGGCGAATGATTGAAATAGCATTACATCTTCTGATACCACATTGGAGACAGTAAGGTAATCCTCGGTCAGGGTACCGGTTTTATCCGTACAAAGAAGATTGATCCTGCCCATGCCTTCAATAGCCGTCAGCTTTTTCACTATTACTTTTTGTTTCGCCAGCTGCAAAGCACCGTAGGAAAGATTGATTGTGGTGATCATTGGCAGTGCTTCCGGCACTACTGTCATAGCTAAGGCGACAGCGAAAATCAATACTTCTCCAAAATCATTGACATTGTGTATGGTAAAAGCCTTGATTGTCACCATAAGAACAATTGTAGCAGCAATCATACGCAGCAAAGAAATACTGAATTCCGTAAGGGATTTCTGATAAGGTGTTACTTTCTTTGTATCATTGGATAACTGTGCGATTTTCCCCAGCTCACTCTGATTGCCTGTGGCAAAAACAACGCATTTACAATGTCCTCTTTCAATTACACTGCCGGTGAAAAGCAGGTTGTCATTTGCATCTATGGGATTGTTTCCCTTGCTTACAGGGACTGATTCACCAGTTAGTTGAGATTCATTTACTGAAAGGTTGTAAGACTCTATAATTTTTAAATCTGCCGGAACTACATCCCCTCCTCGCAATATAACTATATCTTCAGGTACAAGCTGGCTGGCATCTATAACAACCTGCTCATTATTCCTGATTGCTAAAACTTTGCGCTCAATTAATCGTGAAAGCTGTTCAACTGCCTTACTTGAACGATATTCCTGAATAAAGCTTAAAAACGAGTTCAAAAGAACAATAACCATGATTACAACAGCATCCGAATATTCCCCCATGAAAACCGAAAGGCCGGCCGCAGACATTAGTATAAAACTTAATGGATTAATAAATTGCCTGCAAAAAATTGTGAAGCCATTTATTTTTTCTTTTTTAAAGGTATTTTCACCGAATTGATCCAACTTTGCCTTGACCTGTATGGAAGACAGGCCGGTTTGAGAAAAGTTCTCATGAGGCGCTCCCATTGCAGGGGCATTGATTTGCTCCATTTTACAACACTCCTTTATGCTTTTATATCAACACTATATTCTTTTTGCGCAACAATGTTACTGTCAAACAAAAGTGATTGAATAAATAGCAACAACGGTTGCGATTACAGCACGTAATGTTGCAAAACCGGAACACTGGAATAAACAGAATGCATTAGATATAAAAAAGGCCGGTATAAAAATACCGGCCAAACTGAAATAACTATATCGTAATATTGAAATCATTGGAAAGACGGTCTACCGTCATGGAAACCGCGATTGCATCATCTAAATAACCGATAGGAAAAACATAATCAGGTATAACATCAGGAGTAAGTATTAAGTAGAGCAATGTGCTGCCAATCACAGGCTGAACGCTGGAATCAATATCATCTGAGCAAAACAATTCATAAAGCTTTTTTAATTGTTCAATAATGATACCCTCTCCATTCAATTCCTTAATCTTAGAATAAAAGCCAGAATGTATTACTTCTTTTCCTGCTTCTGTCTTTGCGTACTGCTCACATTTTTTTAATTCTTTTTGCATATCAATAATAACATCATCTAATTCAATGCCATTGGATTTCAGTATATCTTGAATTATCCTGATGATAAATTCTGAATTTGAAGATGTATTCATGTTGACTTCGACACCAACAGCCTGTAATAATTGTTCAATAGGTATATCTAAACATTTGGAAAATTGTTGCAGGTGATGTATGTTTGCAGACTGTTTTCCACTTATTATTCTTGATATACTAGATGTGCAAATTCCGCTCAGTGTACTTAATTTCCGTAAAGAGAGGGATTGTTTCGTAACAGCTGCATTTATAATAGCTCCTAATTGTGATGCACCATCATCTGGTATGCCATTAAATTCCGGATATTCTTTGATACATATTCCCCCTCGTTTATTTGATGCTATATCTATATTCACTGCGAGAGAAAATAATGGCTAATAATAAGATTTTACCATGCATTGCTGCTGCTTTCACCTGCATATCTTATTCACGGGCACTCCTCTTTAGCCAGCCGGCAGCTTTTAATATATGAAATGCCTCAACCGCCTTATGGCAGACATTACCCAGAAAGCTATGAACATGATAGCTGAAATACACAAGCGGCATATAAAAAAATACGTTCCGGCTAAACAAACTGGATAACATAAACAAATTGCCCAAAAGTGCGAAGCATAGGATAAAGCTGCAAATTAGTCCAATCAACAGCCATTGAATGCGCTGCGTATACGGTTTTGCTAACTGTGCCAGCTGGTAAAATCCCATTACCCCTATTAGGAAGACGACCATAGTTGAAGATTCCGTTGTGGGGATATGAAAGAGAATGCTCGCTAATTGTATATAAAGTGAATTAAAAACAACTGTTATTGCAGCAGGAATTGTGTGTTCTAAAATATTAGTAAGCAGCTTTCCCTCTGGTCGGGAGTAATTTGCCTGCAGTGCCAAAAAGAATGACGGTATGCCAATCGTAAGTTCATTAATCGGCATCATTTGCAGCGGCGCAATCGGATAGGGATATGGAATAAAAATATAAATCATGGTGAGCAAAACAGAGTAAACTGTCTTTAAAAGAAAAATCGCTGCAACTTTTTCAATGTTGTTGATAACCCTTCGCCCTTCCTTTAAAACGTCAATCATGACACTGAAATCGTCAGTTATTAACACGAAATCAGAGGCGGAGCGGGCAGCATCGCTTCCGCCGACCATTGCAACGCTGCAATCGGCTTCGCGCATTGCCAGAATATCGTTTACGCCGTCTCCGGTCATACATGCTGTATGGCCATTTTTCTTCAAGCCACGGATTAGCTCACGCTTTTGCTGCGGTGTCACATGGCCGAATATGGTATATTCTTTGGCGATAGCTGCGTAGTCAGCTTCATTTTCCACCAGGCTCATATCAATGCTTTTTTCTGATCCTGAGATTCCAGCCTTCTCTGCAACCGCTCGGACTGTACGGGGATTATCGCCGGAAATCACTTTTAGAATCACACCTTCCTGAGAGAAATACCGGAAAGTCTCATTAGCATTCTCCCGCAGATGGTCAGAAAGAATCAAAAGAGCTAAGCAGCTTAGCTCCTCTGGAAGATTCTCTTCCGCGATAGATAGAGGAGAGTATGCAAGGCACAATACTCTGAATCCCAAGGCGGCTTTTGCATTGGCCTGTTCTAAAAAGTCTTTATTACTGCCCCTAAATACGATATTTGGCGCACCAACGATATAGCTGCCTTTTTCTTTAAAGGTAGCACCGCTCCACTTGCGCTCCGAGGAGAAAGGTAAAACCATGTCAGCGGCCCAATTTTCAGTTTTTCCAAATGCTTTGGTCAATGCGGCGGCTGTTGCATTTTTATCTTCCAACGTCCCCATTAGTTCAGATATGACTAATTCAACCTCTTTTTCAGAAACATCGGAATATAGTTCCAGCCTTTCAAACTGCAGTGATCCGTCTGTTATGGTTCCTGTTTTATCCAAACACAGCACATCCGTACGGGCTAAAGTTTCTATACTGTGTAACTCCTGAACAAGCGCCTTTCTTTTTGCCAGTTTAAGCGCTCCAACAGTCATAGTGACACCAGTTAATAAGATAAGCCCTGCCGGTATCATGCCCAATACAGATGCTGACGAACCAAGAACGGCGGTCTCTAACGTATCACCAAGCAAAAAATATTTCATATAGAATAACGTGGTACCCAGCGGCAGTATTACAATAGTCAAAATCATGATAATGCGGTTTAAAGTACGCAGAAGTGGTGGGACCTGCTTTTTGCTTTTTTTAGCCTCAACGGTCAGAGAGTGAGCATAACTGTTTTCTCCTATAGCAATTATTTGAGCATAACCATGTCCACTTGTCACATAACTGCCTGATAGAAGAGTATCGCCCTTTGATTTTTGAATTCTGTCTGCCTCTCCGGTCAGAAGGGATTCATCTACTTCAAGCCGTTCCGAAGAAACAACCATGGCATCTGCACAAACCTGGTTACCGATAGCCAGTATCACAATATCGTCGAGTACAATCTCATCTTGTGCCACTGTATACTCAGCTCCATCACGGATTACGGTTACATGTGCCTTGGCTAATATAGATAATTTATCTAATCCGCGTTTTGCCCTCAATTCTTGAAAAATACCTATACACGTATTGCTTACGGCGATTCCAAGAAAAAGTATATTTTCCAGATGTCCGACAATTACCAGAATTACCGCCAGGAAAACATTGATGAAGTTGAATAGTGTAAAAATATTCTTTGATATAATGCTGGAGGTTGTCGGGGTCAGACCCGTTCTCTGTACATTCACGGCCCCTGCATCTATACGGTTACGGACTTGTTCTGCAGTTAGTCCTATACTGATATCAGGATTGCAGCGCTTTAAAGATTTGTAAGTTTTATTTATTAACAACCCTTTGCCTTTTCTATCTTTCATAAGATGATCACCATTACAATTAATATATAATTCCGTCGTTAACTGGTCCATAAGTCTTCCAAATAGGTTTCCCGTTTTTTCAGCGTGTTAAACAAATGTTCCTTTCCCGTTTTATATTACAGTTAATGGCAGGCCAATAAAAAAGGCCGGCTGAATTTAATCATTCAGCCGGCTCAGACTGCTCTGAAACTAATATCACTGCCATTCTGATCTCAATATAGCGTATTCGAAAGTATCCAGCCATAAAGGTTCACCATTGATGTCGGTTTTAAAATAAATATTTTGCAAAAGCAAGCCCTCCCGTCTCATATGTAAGCGTTCAAGCAGCTTCCAGGAATGGTCATTCTTTGGGTTACACATGGCTATGATGCGCCTTGCCCCTAAATGTGTAAAGGCATGGTCAAGGAGAGCCTTAGCGCTCTCTGTGGCATAGCCCTGGCCCTGGTACTTCCTGTTAAACACATATCCTAACTCCCAAGTATTAAAGTCCTCTTTGCCCAGATACAGGTTCCCTATTAATTTTTCGGTTCCTTTCAGGCAGACCGCATAGAAAGAATCATCATTTGATCTCCTGGCTACTTCTTCTTTGGCCTGAGCTTCTGAATAAATATCATATGGTTCAAATGCAACGGTTTCCTTGTCAGACAAGTATTCATGCATATCCTGCCAATCGCTTTGTTCAAATTTTCTAATGATCAGTCTGTCTGTAACGATGTTTTCCACTTTGATCCCCTTTTCTTTCTTTAAAACCAGCCATTATATATATATAATAATTATAGCATATCCGCAAATATATATGAGGATTATCAACATGAAATGAAGTCAAAGCTTTATTAAAAAAAGAGCAAAAATTTTCGCTCTTTTCAGAGCAGTCTTAGACAAAATAGTTATTTTGTCTAATTCTCTCATCTAGCCATAATTTTATATTATTTCAGATAAATTGCAATGGTTTTTATTCGATGAATATGACAGCAGCACCACATTTATTGGGGATACATACCGGCATAAACAACGGGAAGACTGATGCGTAATTATACTTAACATCATGCTTGTTCTGTGGTATTCTTGATGTGTGAGGCTTATAAAATATAATATATGGAGGCGTTTTAATGAAAAGGAGAAATTGTGTTTCGATTGGCTTATTTATTGCTGTATTCTTAAGTGGTGCTCAGCCTGTTTACACCATGGCTTATGAAAATGCAGGTGTAATACAAGAGTCGCAGAATCAGTTGTCCGTTAAGGTTTCAAAAGTGCATGAGAAGTATGGCAATGTATATATCGGCATTAAAAACCCCGATTTTCTAAAATTATTCCAATATGGCGACATCGTGGATGTAACAATTGGAGGACAGTTATTAGAGGTTCCGGTATGTTCCTCCTATAGTGATGTGGACAGTAAGAAGGTTGTAATCGTTGCATCGTCAGCTGAGGATAAAGTGAATGAGGATATCATATTGGCAATAAATCTCGGCAGCTTTGCAGATACATACGGGACGGCTGTTAATGATAATGTAACGATCACCCTTTCAAAAAAGGGCGGATACTTAGATGAATACGAAATACGTCAACTAAAACGTACGAACAACAGAGATGACTATAGCAGTGATGAGGTGTTTGCCAATTTCCGTGAAGTAACTTATGGCAGTATAGCTCCAGGTAGGCTATACAGGTCATCAAACCCGATAAATCCGGAAATTGGAAGAAACCAATACGCTATGCGGCTTACGGAGGCTGCGGGAGTTAAGGTCATATTTAATCTTTCAGAAACAGCCGAAGAGGTGGCCGCTCATTTAAGAACCGATGCCAACGGTAATCTAGCATATTACAAGGGACTGAATGATATCGGTAATGTGTACGCACTGGGTATGGGACTTGATTCGCAATCGGAAGATTTCAAACAGAAACTTGCAGTTGTTTTGCGGGAAATGGGCGAAAAGAAAGGTCCTTACCTTATCCACTGTGTAGAGGGAAAAGACAGGACCGGTTTCGTTGCCGCATTGCTTGAAGCCCTAATGGGTGCGAAATATTGGGAGATTAAAGTTGACTATATGGATAGTTTCGTGAATTTCTTCCATGTGCCTGTCGCACCCGGTCAATATGACCGGATTGGGAACAATAACATCCTGGAGAGCATGAGGCAGATGGCTGGTATTCCCAAGGGAAGCAGTCTTAAAGGGGTAGATTTGTCCAAAGCAGCAGAGAGTTATATCAAGTCAATAGGTTTAACTGACGATGAAATAGAAAAACTCAGAGTCAATCTTTCTAACTGAGGCAGACGAACAGACTGGCTTTCATGAGAGCACAAATGGCAGGTGAGTAAAGGGTATCGTACATGTCTCTGTGAGACACCCTTTAAGCATCTGCCATTTGTGTTAATTTATAATCATGCGGTAATATGATGTCTCGTGCCTTTTAATGCTTGAGACCATTTAATTGGATTTTACTTCTTTCCAGGCTTCATTGTAACGGGAATCCACTTCATCCCCCAGATACTTATACACTTCGCTGCTCTTTAAAGAGTCCACGTCCGGGAAAACGGCTTTGTTGTTCTGCAATTCCGGATCAAGTAAATCAAAGGCACCTTTATTTGGAGTAGGATAGGTGATGTATTCAAAATTCTTTTTGGCAATATCAGGGCGGCAGAGGAAGTTGATCCATTTCTCTGCGTTTTCCTTGTTAGGCGCATTGGCAGGAATGACCCAGGAATCCAGCCAGAGGTTGGTTCCTTCCTCAGGGATCACGTATTCTAAGGAGTAGTCAAGACCAAGGTCCTTTACTTCANNACTTCATTCTGGATGTAGAGCATTTCTCCGGAATAAATGACGCCTAGTGCAGCCTCGCCGCCGATCATTTTATCCCTGACCTGGTCGATGACATAAGCCTGAACCAGAGGCTTTTGCTTGATCAGCAGTTCCTTTGCTTCCTTGATCTCTTCCTCATTGGTGGTGTTGGCGGAATAGCCAAGGGATTTTAATGCCACCATAAAGGCATCCCGGACGCTGTCCTGCATGAGGATATTGTCCTTAAACTTTTCATCCCATAGGTCGGACCATTTGGTCGGAACGTCTTTCGGATCTACCATGCTGGTGTTATAAAGTATTCCTACGGTTCCCCAGCAGTATGGAACGGAGTATTTGTTTTCCGGGTCAAAGCTCTTTGACATCTCCTGGTATCTGGGATCAATCTCTTTTACATCTGGAACATTGTCAAAATTGATCTCCGCTAAAAGATTGTTTTCGATCATTTTCTGAATCATATAATCGGAAGGGCACACCGCGTCATATTTTACGCCTCCTGCCTCGATGACAGGATACATCTCTTCGTTGGTTTCAAACATGTCGTAAACGACCTTGATTCCGGTTTCTTTTTCAAATTCCTGGATAACGGATTCGTCAATGTATTCCCCCCAGTTGTATACGTAAACCTCTCCAGCGCTTCCTGACTTGGGGGCGGATTTTCCGCAGCCGCTTAAAAGGGAGAGGGAAAGAGCACACAGGGAGCCGACTGTCATGATCTTAGATAAAGTTTTTTTCATGTATTTGTTCTCCTATTGTTTTTTACGCTTTGGTGCAAAGTTGGTGATGAGAAGCAGCACCAGCACCGTGATAAAGATGATGCTTGACAGCGCGTACATGGAGGGCTTGATCCCCCGGCGCACTTCGCTGTAAATTAAGGTAGAAAGAGTATTGATGCCGGCTCCCCTGGTAAAGTGCGTGATGATAAAATCATCTAAGGACATGGTGAATGCAAGGAGGAAACCGGAAAGCACGCCCGGAAGGATATCCGGGAACACGACCTTGAAAAATGCGGAGACCGAAGTGGCTCCCAAGTCCATGGCGGCTTCATAGGTGCTTTTATCTGTCTGCTTTAACTTAGGCATGACGCTTAAAATGACATACGGTATGTTAAAGGTAATATGTGAAATCAAAATGGTCTGAAAGCCCAGGGAAAACCCAAAGGCGATAAATGCCAGCATAAGAGAGATTCCTGTAACAATATCCGCGTTCAGCATGGGTATATTGGTAATACCCATGAGAAGGGACCGGGGGACCCGTTTCATGCTGTTAATGGCAATTGCTGCCGCGGTGCCTATAATGACCGCAATCAGGGAAGACAGGAATGCGATCAGCAGCGTATTGTAAAGGGCTGTCATAATGGTGCTGCTTGAGAACAGCTCGGTATACCATCTGGTGGTAAAGCCGCCCCACTGGGTACGGGATTTGGAGCTGTTAAAGGAGAGCACTGCCATGGTGGCAATAGGGGCATATAAAAACACCAGAATGATCACCAGGTAAAAATCCTGAATGAAACGTTTAATAAATCCAGTTTTTCTGTTCATCAGAATGCCGTGCCCTCCCCGTTCTCATCATATTTGGCAATAAGTGCCATGCTGATCAGAATAAAAATCATTAGAACCAGGGAAAGGCCGGAGCCTAAATTCCAGTTGCTTCCCTTGGTAAACTCCTGCTCGATCACATTGCCGATCAGAAGAATCTTGCTTCCTCCCAAAAGGTTTGAGATAACGAATGTGGTAAGAGCCGGAACGAATACCATGGTGATTCCGCTCACAATGCCGGGAATGCTTAAGGGAAACAGGATACGGAACAAAACCTGAACCGTGTTGGCTCCCAAGTCCCTGGCAGCGTTTATCACGTTGTCGTCAATTTTCATCAGTACATTGTAAATTGGAAGAACCATAAACGGCAGAAAATTGTAAACCATGCCGAGGATAATGGCTCCCGATGTATTGATCAGATTCTGGTTGGGCAGATGGAGCGCGTTCAGCATTCCGTTTATGACGCCGTTCTTTTCCAGCAAAGTCTGCCATGCCAGGGTCCGAAGAAGGAAATTCATCCACATGGGAAGGATGAAGATAAAAACGATAAAGCTTCCCTGACCCATTCCCCTGGAACGCAGAACCATGGCCAGAGGATAAGCAAGGATCAGGCATAAGACCGTGCTGATAAAGGAAAGCCCAAGAGAGAGCCAAAGGGCTTTCGCATGCTCCGGCGTTGCTATGGAGAGGACGTTTGCCAGGGTAAAGGCCCCGGACCGGTCCGTCAGTCCGTAAAATACAATCAGCGCCAGAGGGATCAGGATGAAGCCGATCATCCACATGATATATGGGCCGGATAATAATTTTTTACTCATTGATTCCTACAGCCTCCTCATCCTCAGAAGCCGGTTTGTTCATGATCTGAATGTCGAAGGGGTCAACGTGGATGCCCACCTTCTGTCCGACCGGGAACATATCCGTGCTGTGCACCAGCCATTCAAAGCCATCAGGCGAGGTCACTTCCATCTCATAGTGGACGCCCTTGAAAATCAAATGGGTCACAGTGCCTGTCAGGGCGCTTTCCTCCGGAGCCACCAGGTCGATATCCTCCGGGCGGATGACCACGTCAACCGGGGCATTGGTTCCAAAGCCCTTATCCACGCAGACGAATCTGGCATGAAAGATCTCCACCAGCTCATCCCGGACCATAATTCCGGGTACAATGTTGCTTTCTCCGATAAAGTCAGCTACAAAGGCATTTTCCGGTTCATTGTAGATGTTTTCCGGAGAGCCCATCTGCTGGATATAACCCTGGTTCATGACAACGATCGTGTCTGACATGGTCAGGGCTTCCTCCTGGTCATGGGTAACGTAAATAAAGGTGATGCCCAGCTCATTTTTCAGACGGATCAGCTCATACTGCATATCCTGGCGAAGCTTTAAATCCAAAGCTCCCAGAGGCTCGTCAAGGAGAAGGACCCTTGGCTCGTTTACGATTGCCCTGGCAATGGCGATCCGCTGCTGCTGGCCGCCGCTTAAGGAGCTTACCGTGCGGTTTTCAAAGCCGTCTAAGTTGACCAGCTTTAAGGCATATTTAATCTTATCCTGTATATAAGCTTTTGGTTTATTTTTTATTTTCAGGCCAAAGGCAATGTTTTCCGCAATGGACATATGGTTAAACAACGCGTATTTCTGGAAAACTGTGTTCAGCTGCCGCTTATTGGGAGGCAGGTTTGTGATGTCCTGCCCATCAAAAATCACCTGTCCCTGGTCAGGACTTTCAAATCCCCCGATGATTCGAAGGGTTGTGGTCTTACCGCAGCCGCTGGGTCCTAGCAGAGTANNGCAGAGTAACAAACGCGTTCTCCTTTACCGAGAGGTTTAAATCATCCAGTACCATGGTACCGTCAAAGCTTTTTGTAATATTCCGTAAATTAATTAATGGCTGACCCATGACCCTTTATCCTCCTGTCAAAAGCTTGGCGGGGAGCTTACCCAGATGAGAGTAGCGCCGGCCTTGCTGCTTAAGTAATGTTTTTTATCTGATACAAAGTAAAAGGATTCCCCTTTTTTAGTTTTGTATGTTTTGTTTCCTATATGAATGGAAATATTACCCTGTAGCACATAGCCGAACTCCTCTCCTTCGTGGGGATTGTCGGGATAGGTTTCTCCGCCGGCCTCCAGGGTGAGAAGGATCGGCTCCATCATGTTTTTCTGCGCATTGGGAATGATCCATTTGACATCATTCTTAAGCTCTATATCGTGTTTTTCAAAGTAATCGGATTTTCCGAATACGATCTGTTCTTCCGGGCTTTCATTGAAGAACTCACCGACAGAGGTCCCAAGGCATTGCAATATATCCAAAAGGGTAGCAATGGAGGGGGATGTCAAGTCCCTTTCCAGCTGGGAGATGAACCCCTTTGACAACTCTGCCCGGTCAGCCAGTTCTTCCTGGGTTAGCCCCTTTAAGACCCGAAGCTCCTTTAGTTTTGCACCGATATCCATATGCTCCTCCTTTTTGCTAATGATAAGCTGAAAGTTTACCTATACTAACTGACGATAGATATAACTAAAAAGTTTAGTAATGATAAACAGGCAGCAAGATACATTATACTGTTTTTTCAATGTATGTCAATAGTTTTTAAGGAAGTTTTTCCTTAACAAACAAGGAAATTTATGATATGATAGTTTTAGGTTATACAAGGAAGTTCGATTCGCCGAAAAGCTTGTCGAACGGCTGATTTTTTGGATTCGGGCGGCACCTGGAATTGCTTCAATTCAGAGAGTTATGCCAAGGAATATATCAGGAGGAAATGTATGATGAAAGGCAAGTATATGGCTTATGTAGGTTCTTATTCCTACAACGGACAGGCTAAGGGGATCACCGTATACGATGTTGATGTGAAAGAGGGCCGTTTTATTCCAAGATGCGAGGTGGAAGTTGATAATTCTTCTTATGTGATCGCTTCTAATGATGGAAAGACGCTGTACTCCATCGCAGACGAAGGGGTCGTATCCTTCCGCATTCATGAGAATGGGGCGATTACAAGGCTTAATTCAGCCAATATAAAGGGAATGAGGGGCTGCCATCTGTCTACCGATGCAGAGGACAAGTATATCTTTGTATCAGGATACCATGATGGAAAGTCCACCGTGCTGCGGCTGAATAAGGACGGTTCTGTAGGAGAGATCGTGACCGGAGTATTCCATAAGGGCCTTGGCAGCGTGGCGGAGAGAAACTTCCGTCCCCATGTGAGCTGTACCAGGAGAACTCCTGACGGAAAATTTATCATGGTGGCTGATTTGGGAATTGACCAGGTTAAGATTTACCGTTTTAACGAGAATGATGAGGAGATGATTCTTGTGGATGCCCTGCACTGCGAGCTGGAATCTGCTCCAAGATGCTTCCGCTTCAGCTCTGACGGAAGGTTTTTCTATCTCATTTCCGAGTTAAAGAATGTGATCGATGTGTTCACCTATGAAACAGGGGAGCGCCAGCCAAAGATTGAGAAGATACAGACAGTTTCCACAACCGGACCCAAGCACAGCCAGCTTACTTCGGCATGCTCCATGCGCATATCCATTGATGAAAAGTATTTATTCTGCGGCAATGCCGGGGACAATTCTGTTTCGGTCTACAAGCGGGACAAGGACACAGGGCTTTTAGAAGCCTTATGCTGTCTTCCCATAAGCGGCAGTTACCCCAAGGATATCTGCATTTTCCCGGATGATAAGCACATTGCTTCCAACAACCATGAGACAGGCAGTATCACATTCTTTACGGTTGATTATACGAAGGGGCTTCTGGTCATGAACGGCAAGGAAATCAGGGTCAATGAGCCAAACAGCTGCGTGATCGTAAAAGTTAGCAATTAAGACACCTTACAGGCATACCTCTATGCTCAAAATACTTGGGCAAATGAGAGGAGAGGAGAGACATACATGGCAGGATCAACACTGGGGACAATATGGAAGGTGACAACCTGGGGGGAATCTCACGGAAAGGCCATCGGCGTAGTGTTAGACGGCTGTCCGGCGGGACTTAAACTGGAAGAGGCGGATATCCAGGAATACTTAGACAGGAGAAAGCCGGGCCAGAGCAAATTTACCACAAAGCGCCAGGAGGCCGATCAGGTGGAGATCCTGTCCGGAGTTTTTGAGGGAAAAACAACGGGAACGCCCATTTCCATGGTGATATGGAATACGGACCAGCGCTCCAGGGATTACGGAAACATAATGGAAGTTTACCGTCCTGGCCATGCGGATTTTACCTTTGATGAAAAATATGGGATCAGGGATTACCGGGGCGGCGGCCGTTCCTCCGGTAGGGAGACCATTGGGAGGGTGGCAGCCGGCGCTGTTGCCGCCTGTTTTTTAAAGAGTCTGGGAATTACCGTGACCGCTTACACCAGGTCCGTCGGGCCTTATGAGGTAAAGGCAGAGCATTTCAACATAAAAGAGCGGGACAATAACAGCCTTTATATGCCTGATAAGGAAACAGCGGCCCTTGCTTCCGAATACTTGGAAGAGATGATGGGAAAACTGGATTCTGTGGGAGGCGTGGTGGA
>DJBG01000057.1 GCA_002429965.1 Hungatella sp. UBA5982 | reverse complement strand
GTTCTGCCGCTTAAGATTTGGGTATACCTTTTCTTCTATGCTGCTTCAGCCCGTAGTTATCGGAGTTTTTGTAGGCCTGCTCACCGGGAATATGCCGTTGGCTATGAAGATCGGGGCGGGGCTTCAGTTGGTTTATTTAGGGGTTACGTCTACGCCGGGTGGAAATGTTCCCAGTGATCCGGCTCTTGCAGGCTGTATCGCCATCCCTTTGGGGGTCATGTCCAATATGACTCCGGAGGTGGCCATAGCTTTGGCAATTCCTTTTGGTGTCATCGGAGTTTTTGTGGACCAGTTAAGAAGAACCACCAATGCGGTGTGGGTACATATGGCGGACCGTTATGCGGAGAAGGCGGATACAAGAGGTATTTTGCGGGCGGCGTTTCTCTACCCCGCCATTGCAGGACTGATCATCCGTTTTCCTATCGTATTTGCTATTGACTATTTCGGCGTGACAGCCGTGGAAAAACTGATCACCATTCTTCCCCGGTGGCTCATGCATTCCTTTGAGATCATGGGAGGGATTCTTCCGGCTCTTGGTTTTGCCATCACTTTGTCGGTTATCGGAAAAAAGACTCTGGTGCCATTCTTTATCGTCGGATTCTTTGCAGTCATGTATTTGAAGCTTGATACCATGGCAGTGGCTATTTTTGCAACCTGCATGGCTTTGCTTTTAGGTTTATTCCAGTTGAAGGAGGAGGCAGTTTAAGATGGGAGAGCAGACACAGGTAAAAAAGCTTACAAAAAAGGATATTACAAAATCTATGTGGATCTATTATGCCGGCGCGGAACTTTCCAATTCCTATGAGCGTTTGCAGAGTCTGGTATTCTGCGCTTCCATGACGCCGGTTTTAAAAAAGCTTTACAATACGGATGAGGAATTGAGCGCGGCCTTAAAACGCCACCTGGTATTCTTTAACACGGAAGGAATCTTTGGTGCAATCATTCAGGGAATTGCCATTTCCATGGAAGAGCAGAAGGCCAATGGGGAGAATGTGACCGATGAGGCGATTACCGGCATTAAGACCGGACTGATGGGCCCCATTGCCGGAATGGGTGATGCGATTGTATGGGCTGCCATCATGCCAATCATCATTTCCATATTCCTGCCCTTCGCAAGCAACGGGTCTGCCCTTGGCGGCCTCATGCCCCTGATCCTGTATCCGGCGGTTACCATTGCCATTGCCTACGGCCTGATCCACAACGGTTATACCCTGGGCAAAAAATCCGTTATGTCGCTGCTTCACGGCGGGAAGATGAAATCCATCATATTTACGGCCAATGTCATCGGCCTTACGATGATGGGTGCTCTGTCCGCGAGTTATGTAACCATTACCACTCCATTAAAATTCGGATTTTCCAGCGGAACGGAGATCGTGGTTCAGGATATATTAAATACCATAGCACCAGGTTTACTGCCTTTGGCAGCCGTATTTACCATCTATATGTATCTCAGGAAGAAGGGGCCTTATTACAACAGAATCCTGCTTACGGTTGTGGCAGTGGCCGTTATAACTTCCTTACTTGGCATCCTGTAAGGGCTTTTAAGGAGTAGAAACATGGAAAACATATATAGCAGAAACGGCTTGCAGGCCGNNGTGCAGGCCGTGATCAATGCCTCCGGAAGAATGACAAAGCTGGGCGTTTCTACCATTTCGAAAGAGGTGGGAGAAACGCTGGTGGAGGCCGCCGGAAATTACGTGGTAATGGATGATCTTTATGCCTTTGCGGGAAAGAAGATCGGAAGCATGATCGGAACAGAGGATGCCTGTGTTACGTCAAGTGCTTCTGCGGGCATTGCCCTGGCAGTGGCTTCCCTGATCTGTAAAGACAATCTCCAAAAGGTAAAACATCTTTATGATATCCTGCCATCCGAGCCGAAACGGGAGGTGATCCTCCTAAAGGGGCAGAATGTGGATTTCGGCGCGCCCATTGGTGAGATGATCCAGGTGGGAGGAGGAAAAATCGTGGAAGCCGGTTATGCCAATGGCTCTACGGTTGACGATATGGAACAGGCGGTGACAGAACATACACTGGCGATCTTTTTCGTTAAATCCCATCACTGCGTCCAAAAGGAGATGGCGGATGTCAGATCGGTGATCCATCTGGCGAACCGCCTGGGAATCCCCTGTATCGTAGATGCGGCGGCGGAAGAGGATTTGAAGATTTATGCTGCCATGGGAGCGGATTTCGTATGTTACAGCGGAGCCAAGGCAATCGAAGGGCCTACCAGCGGCTTTGTGGCCTGTAAGACCAGGGAGCTGGCGGACCATATGAGGCTTCAGTATAAAGGCATCGGACGTACCATGAAGGTGGGAAAAGAATGTACCATGGGGCTTTTAAAAGCTATTGAAGAGTACTTGGACGGCGGAAAAAGAAGTCCTGTTACAAAAGAAGAACTGGAACGGTTTGCGGTCCGCGTAGGGGAGATACGGGGCTGTAAGACAACCATGATAAGGGATGAGGCCGGAAGAGAAATATACCGCTGCAAGATTGAGTTCAACCCGGAGTATTACGGCATGGATGCGAAGGCAGTGGTAAGAAAGCTGCAGGAGGGAGATGTGGCGATCTTTACCAGGGACTACCAGGCAAATCTAGGTTCCATTGCAGTTGACCCCAGGCCATTAAAAAGTGTGGGCGAGCTGGACTTGATCTATGACAGGCTTGCAGAAATCCAGAAGTCAGCAAATGGAGGGAAGTAAGAGATGGAGAAACTAAATTTTTATAAAGGAAGGGTTTGCTTAAACTGCCTGACCAATTCCGTGGATAATGCCAGGGCAATCTATGAGGCGGCACAGGGCCATGTGGCAGTTGGCCTCCTGTCGGTAAATTATCCGGATGTTAAAAGCGCTGTGGATGATATGAAAAAATATCAGACCGCAGTGGATAACAACATCTCCGTAGGTCTGGGAGCAGGAAATCCGGGACAGTGGAAGGCAGTGGCGGAAATCTCCGGACAGATAAAGCCAAAGCACATCAATCAGACCTTTACGGCAGGCGGTTATACCAGGGCAAAGGCAGGGGAAGGACCTTTCTTAAATTCTATGGTCGCGCCCTGCGGAAAGCCGGGCTTTGTAAAAGTTTCCACAGGGCCTCTTAGCAAGGATTTAGAGCCTGCCATAGTACCTGTTAATACAGCCATTGCCATGGTACGGGAACAGGGAGCTGATTCCTTAAAGTATTTCCCAATGGGAGGTCTTAAGGTACGGGAAGAATTAGAGGCTGTGGCAAAGGCCTGCGGGGAAACCGGCTTTGGGCTGGAGCCAACGGGAGGCATTGATCTTGATAATTTTAAGGAAATCCTGGAAATTGTTGTTGCCGCAGGGGTGGAGCATATCATCCCTCATGTATATTCTTCTATCATTGATAAGGAAACCGGAGCCACAAGAATCCCGGATGTCCTGGCTCTTTATGAGATGATAAAGGAAGTTGTAAAATAAGGGAAAATGCTGTTTTTAGCCGGGACAAGGCTGAAAACGGCATTTTTACCTTTACGGGGCATGTGCCATTGGCACTCTGAGGAAGTGGTTCCTTTGGATATTACGGGGAAGTCAAGCGGATGTTTTATAAGATACACTTAGATGTGCATATTGCACAAAAAATATTAGTATTATTAAACAAATTTGCAAATAGACTTATGCAATGATCCATGATATACTGCGTTTAGAAAATAGAAGAGTAGTTTGTGACTGGTAAGGCAGGCAAGATCTACATGGTTGTTATCACGTATCCTAGTTATGTGATAATCCTCGTAGCTTGTCTTTTTTTATTACTGGAAGGGCATATGAAGATTGAAAAAGTTTTGAACAATAACATGGTATCAGCTTTCAATACCGAGGGAAAAGAAATCATACTGAAAGGAAAATCCATCGGCTTTGGAAAGAAAAAGGGCGATGAGGTGGACCGGAAGCTGGTGGAACGGGTATTTATACAGAATGACAAGCGGGATGCCCGTCATTTTGAAGAGTACTTCGCAAAGCTTCCCCAGGAATACTGGGAGATCAGTGAACAGACGGTGGATTACGCCAAAAGCGAGTTTGGAATGCGGCTGGATTCCCGGATCATTCTACCGGTGTGCGACCATATCGCCGGTGCGGTAGACCGTTACAAAGACGGGACCATTCTCCGCAATGCCATGCTTTGGGAGGGAAGGCGGTATTACCCCAATGAGTTTAAGGTGGGCCAGTATGCGGTCGACTTAATCCGGAGAAGGCTGGATATTTCCATGGAAGAGGATGAAGCCATGTTCCTGGCGTTTCATTTTGTTTATGGCCAGCTAAACCGGCAGGAAACCGATGATTTAGAGGCTATTACAGGAATTATCAAGGACATTGTGGATATTGTGGAGGCTTCCTTTCAGATCAGGCTGAATACGGAGTCCTGGGATTACAGACGTTTTGTGACCCATATACGTTTCTTTGCCCAGCGCATGCTGCAGAATAAGCAATATGAGGAAAGCAATGAAGAGTGGTATCAGCTGCTAAAGGATAAGTACCGCAGATCCTATAACTGCATCGTTAAAATAGCAGATTATATACACGACCGGTATTACTATGAAATAGACCGGGAAGAAATGATGTATCTGATGATCCACATAGAAAAAGTTACAAGAGAACTGATTTAAAACAGAGGGCTGGGAGTGTTACCGGACGGGAAAGATGGTCCGGGCAGGACCCTGCATGGAGAGTAGGCTGCAATGGTTATATTATCTGCAGGCTGCTTTTCGGCAGGGCCCTTTTTATTTACTTTTTTATTGAATGATAAGACGTTTTAAGATAGCCGGCAGACGTCTTTTCAGATAGATAACAATGAATAAACCTTAGAATAAGGGGGAGACAATATGGCATTTGATTATGCAAAGACCGCACAAACCATGCTTGACAAGGTTGGCGGAGAGAAAAATGTGAGCGGGTTGTCCCATTGCATGACACGCCTGCGGTTCGTGCTGAAAGACAGCACAATTCCAAAAGATTCTGAAATTGAAAAGGTGCCGGGTGTAATCCGGGTGGTCCGCCAGGGCGGACAGTACCAGGTGGTCATCGGCAACGAGGTATCAAATGTATATAAGGAACTTTTAAAGCTTGGACATTTTGAAGAAAGCACCGGGAATGAGGGTGAGGGGCCTAAGGAGAATCTGATTTCACGTATGTGCAGCTTTGTAGCCGGCTGCATGACCCCTCTGCTTCCGGCCATGCTTGGCTGCGGTATGCTTAAAGTAGTGCTGACCCTTCTGACTACCTTTGGACTAGTGGATACGTCCGGAAGCACGTATGTGATTTTATCCGCAGCAGGAGATGCTTTCTTCTACTTTCTTCCCATTTTGCTGGCCATGACCACAGCAAAACGTCTTGGCTCCAACATTTATCTGGCCATGGTAATAGCGGCGCTTTTGATCCATCCGAATATAGTGGGTCTGCTAAGCCAGGGAAACACCACATATTTTGGCTTGCCTGTCACGTCGGCTGTATATAGCTCCTCCGTTCTTCCTATCTTCCTTATCGTTCCGATTATGGGATATATTGAACGGTTTGCTGATAAGGTCTGCCCCAACCTTTTGAAGGTATTCTTGAAACCGCTGATGGTCATATTCATTACTGTGCCCATTGCATTGGTTGTTGTTGGCCCCCTGGGAAGCATTCTCGGAAACTATCTGGCAGTCGGAATCAATTTCTTATATAGCAAAGCAGGCTGGCTCACCATCATGCTGATCTCTGCGGCCATGCCGTTTATCGTTATGACCGGAATGCATTATGCATTGATACCTATGTTAACCATTAGTTTAGCAACCTTTGGGTTTGATGCAATAGTAATCGTTACCATGTTCTGCTCCAACCTGGCTCAGGGAGGTGCTTCCCTGGGTGTTGCAGCACGTTCCAGGGATGAAAATGTAAAATCTACCGCATCTGCCTCCGGAATCTCGGCAATTGTGGCTGGTGTTACAGAGCCTGCGATGTATGGTGTGACATTAAAATACAAAACACCCATGATAGCAGCTGTGATCGGTGCAGCCGCATCAGGTCTTTATTCCGGTATTACCCATCTGGTAGCCTATTCCATGGGTGGCTCGCCTTCCTCCCTGTCCTTAATTACCATGATCGGCGGTGAGGGATTCGGCAATTTGATAAATGGTGTAATCGCCATGATTATCTCTCTGACCGTATCCTTTGTCATGGCTCTCATCCTTTATAAGCCGGAGGAGAAGACTGGGGAGCCGGAAGCTTCCGGGGATTCTTCTGCTGAAGAGAAAAAGCCGCTGGTGGAGACCATTGAGCTGGCAAGCCCTCTTTCGGGATCTGTGATTTCTTTAACAGAGGTAGAGGATCCGGTATTTGCAAGCGGAGTACTGGGAGAAGGGGTAGCCATAATCCCTGATGAGGGAATGGTATATGCTCCCGCGGACGGAATCATCAGTGCGGTGATTGACACAAAGCATGCGGTTGGCATCACTACGAATACAGGAGCTGAGGTCCTGATCCATGTAGGAATTGATACGGTGCGTCTTGGAGGAGAAGGATTTACCCTTCACTGTAAGGAAGGGGACCGGGTGATAAAGGGAAGCCTGCTGCTGGAATTTGATATGGAGAAAATTAAGGAAGAGGGCTTATCGTTAACCACTCCAGTGCTTATATCCAATATGAACAGCTTTGTAAGCTTAAAGACCAGCAATAAAAAGAAGGTCGAGGCGGGAGAGAAGCTGCTTACCATTGTTTAATCATTCAGAAAGAGGTGTGATATGTCTGTATTTGCTGATAACTTTTTATGGGGAGGCGCAGTGGCGGCCAACCAGTGTGAGGGCGCATGGGATGAGGCAGGAAAAGGAATAGCAGATCCTGATGTATGTACGGGAGGTTCCCATAATAGATCCAAGCGGATCACCCGGGCCATAGAACCGGACACATTTTATCCCAGCCATGAAGCTATCGATTTTTATCATCATTATAAGGAAGATATTGCCCTGTTTGCGGAGATGGGCTTTAAGGTGTTCCGTTTTTCTATTGCATGGACCAGGATTTTTCCTACGGGCATGGAAGAGGAGCCGAATGAGGCCGGCCTGGAATTCTATGACAGGGTGATCGAAGAGTGTTTAAACCATGGCATTGAGCCGCTGGTTACCATTTCCCATTACGAGATGCCCTTCACTCTTACGGAAAAGTACAATGGCTGGGCTTCCAGAGAGTGCATCGGACTGTTTGTTAAATATGCGGAAACTCTGTTCAAGCGGTATAAGGGAAAGGTGAAATACTGGCTGACCTTTAATGAGATCAATGCGGGAACAATGCCCATGGGCGGTTTCCTTTCCTTAGGTATTTTAAATGAGGGAACAACAGATTTTACAAACCAGACGGATATTCCCCAGCTCCGCTTCCAGGGTCTTCATCATCAGTTTATAGCCAGCGCCCAGGCAGTGAAGGCCGGGCATGAGATTGACCCGGACTGTAAGATCGGCTGTATGCTTTGTTATATTACGACATATCCTTTGACCTGCAATCCGGATGATATTATAGAAACCCAGAGGCGGAATCAGATCTTAAACCAGTTCTGCGGCGATGTGCAGGTAAGGGGAGAATATCCCAGCTTTATGAACCGTTATTTCAGGGAAAATGGGATCTCCATCCAGATGGAGCCGGGAGATTTGGAAACCATAAAAGAAGGCTGCGTGGATTATTATACTTTCAGCTATTATATGTCCAACTGTGCTACCGCTTCGCCGGATCAGGCAGCCTCCTCGGGCAACTTAATGGGAGGGGCGAAGAATCCTTACCTGGAAGCCAGCGACTGGGGCTGGCAGATCGATCCCAAGGGGCTTCGTTACACATTAAATGAGATTTACGGACGCTACCGCATTCCTTTGATGGTAGTGGAAAACGGCCTGGGTGCTTATGATAAGAAGGAAGAGGATGGAAGCATCAGGGACGATTACCGCATCGATTACTTAAGGAAACACATTGAACAGATGAAAGAAGCTGTAGATGATGGTGTGGATCTGATGGGGTATACCCCATGGGGCTGTATTGACTTAGTCAGCGCCTCTACCGGTGAGATGGCAAAGCGTTACGGTTTCATCTATGTAGAAAAATATGACGATGGAACCGGAGATTTATCCAGAAGGAAGAAGAAATCCTTTGACTGGTACAAAAAGGTAATTGAAACCAATGGCGAAGAACTGGATTAAAAATACAGGGCTGATTTCCCGGCTGCTTTAGACAGCTCCATAAGTAAGAGGATATCTTAAGATTCCGTATCAATCAGGAACTTTAAGATGTCCTCTTTTTGTGGTACTATGATTTTAGTGTATTTTTTTACGAATGAAAAAACAGGGACGGAAATTATTCCCTTATATTTATTTTTTGGATTTTATATAATCTACTTATGAACGTGGGGCATACAGGGGGGATTGGACATGGTTAAAATTTTTCTTGCTGAGGATGAAAAAATAGTCCGTGAAGGTATTAAGAATGGTATCCCGTGGGAAAGATACGGATTTGAGTTTGCGGGGGAGGCGCCGGACGGGGAGCTGGCATATCCTCTGATCTTAAAAGCAAAACCGGATATCCTGCTGACGGACATCCGGATGCCCTTTATGGATGGACTTGAGCTGGCTGAGATGGTGAAGAGGGAGCTTCCGGACCTGCGCATCATGTTTTTCAGCGGGTATGATGACTTTGAATACGCAAAGCGGGCTATAAAGATCGGCGCAGCGGATTACCTTCTTAAGCCTGTAAGCAGCAGCCAGCTGTTAGAGGCTCTGGAGCGTATGAGCGAAGCAATTATCCAGGAGAGAAGCGAAAAGGGTTATAAATTGGAGTTTTTAAAGCAGCAGGAGGAGAGGAAGCGGATGGAGCGGGACCGGCTGTTTGATACCATTGTATCGGGAAACTTAAGCCTTCAGGAGATCCTTTTAAAGGGGCAGGAACACAGCTTGTCCCTTAGCGCACCGGTTTATAATCTGATTTTATTTCAGGCAAGGGCCTCCGGCATCCAGGAGCAGTATACGGACCAGGGGGCTGTTTTTGATGAGATGATAAAGGACCGGTTTGAAGGCAGGGCAGAAGTCATCGTATTTAACCGTCTGACAGAAGGGTATGCCTTCCTGGTCATGGGAAACGACCGGGAAGATTTAGATAGAAAGGTGGCCGCCTGCCAGGAGCTTTTGGTCCGCCTTGTGGAGTCTTGTCCGGGAATGGAGTATTTCGGGGGAATGGGCGTTCCGGTATGCAGGCTTGGGGAGCTGAGAATCTGTTTTAAAGCGGCTAGTAAGGCCTACGCCTGCCGCTATATGCTGGAATACAACCAGCTCCTTACAGCAGAGGCGGCGGTCCGGCTTCATGACGATTCCGGAACCATCAGCTTAGAAGGGCTGGACATGACCAGGCTGAGCCGGGATATTGTCCCTAATTTTCTCAAAAACGGTTCCATTCCTGAGGTAAAGTATTTTCTGGAAGAATACTTAGAGGCTTGCGGGAATAATTTCAAATCCTTGATCTTCAGGCAATATCTGATCATGGATGTTTATCTGGCTGTCATCGCTTTTGTCACCCAGCTTGGTTTCGAGACCGAGCAGGTTCTAAAGGAATTTGGAGATGGGAAGACCATAAAGCCCTGTGTGGGATCTGAGGAAGGGGCGGTTAAGTACACCAGGGAAATTCTTACAAAGGCCATCACCCTCCGCACCACCTGTTCCCAGAAAAAATACCGCCTGGTTCTTGATAAGGCCAGGGATTATATTGTAAGGCATTATAAGGACGAGGACATTTCTTTAAACGTGGTGGCCTCTACCGTGAATATAAGCCCCAATCACTTCAGCACCATATTCAGCCAGGAAATGGGGATCACCTTTGTGGAATATTTAACAAAGGTCCGTATGGGAGCGGCAAAGGAGCTGCTTCTTAAAACAGATCTCCGGGCCTCGGAAATCGGATATCAGGTGGGATATAAGGATCCTCATTATTTTAGTTACATATTTAAAAAGACGCATGGAATTACGCCGAAAGCATTCCGGTCAGGAGGCAGAAATGATACAAAAACGTGATTCGATCAAAGCAAAAATACAATCCATGCAGGCAATCGTATTTATCCCGGTCATTATTATGATTGGGATATTGCTGTATATGATGGCATGGCAGAACAAGCAGTACCGGCAAAGCATAAGGAACTTAACCATGGCTACGGAGTTTAATTTTGACTTTAAATCCAACATTGATTATAAGATGTACCGCATTGTCATAGGGGCGGACACCTTTGATTCCTTAAATCCCTATGGGGAACTGGAAAACTCCCGAAGGATGTTTGAGCAGTTAAAGGATTCCACTCCCCAGGAGAACAGTAAAAAGGGGCTGGATGGGATCATCATCCTGATCGGCATTCTGGAAAAAAGAATTGAAGACATCCGTACCAGCAGCATCATCGGTGATTATGACCGGAATATGGAGCGCCTGGATAAGGACATTTATGTGATTACCGACCTTATTGAAGAAACCATGTCCGATTATATTTACAATGAAACAAAGACCTTAGAATCCACGCGCCAGAAGCTGGATTCCCAAACAAATAAGGTTATTGCTTTATGCGTCGTGGTTTCCGCCTATATCATCGTATTTTTAAACGTTTCCTTTTCTTCCTTTGGAAAGAAGATCACAAAGCCCATTGAGGAGCTGTGCGAATATACCATGGTGCTTGCAAACGGCAGCCTAAAGGTCAAAGCCCCCAAAAGCAACATTCGGGAGATCCAGATGCTGAGCGACCAGTATGATCATATGGTGATCCGGATCGGAGAGCTGATCCGCCACATCAAGGAGGAACAGGAGTTAAAGAGGAAAACCGAATTAAAGCTATTGCAGGCTCAGATCAACCCTCATTTTCTTTATAATACCCTGGATACCATTGTCTGGCTGGCAGAGGGGAAACGGCATCAGGAGGTGGTGGACATGATCACGGCCTTTTCCTCCTTTCTTCGGATGGGACTTAACAATGGACGGGATTTTATCACCATCAGGGGAGAAGCGGAGCATGTGAACAGCTACCTTCAGATCCAGCATTTCCGTTATGAGGACATTATGGATTATGAGATCGATTTTAAGGAGCAGATCATGGAATATTCTACTTTGAAGCTGACCCTGCAGCCAATTGTGGAGAATGCCCTTTACCATGGGATCAAGAATTGCAGGAAAAAAGGCTTTCTAAAGATCAGCGGCTGGCAGGAGGAGGGGGACATCCTGCTAAGAGTGGAAGATAACGGCATCGGAATGAAACCGGAGGAGCTTGAAAAGATGCAGAGCCTGGTGCGNNTGCGGGAAGGCTTTGGAATAGCTAATGTAGCGGAGCGGATCCGGCTAAATTTCGGTGAAGCCTATGGACTTAGCATTGAAAGTGAGTATGGAGTGGGAACCTCTGTTACGGTTAAAATTCCCGCTTCTTTAAAGGGGAGCAGATAAAAAAATCAACCTTTTCCATAAAAAATCCAACCTCATTTTGGAATGCTTTGCAATGGCGTAAGAAACTCAACCGTTTACAGAAGATTTTGCATTGAGAAAAGGGCCGGTAACCGATATGATACAGGTAGTTTCTAGGAAAAGTAAACACGATCTATCATTTTGGAGGGAACGGATATGAAGAAAAGATTACTGGGCATGATGACGGCGGCTGCCATGACCGCAGCCATGGTTTTATCCGGATGCAGCGGTTCTCAGACGGCGGCTACCACCGGGGCGCCGGCCGGCGGGGAAACAAAAACAGAGGCTGCTGCGGAAACGAAGACAGAGGCAGCCAAGACGGAGGAGAAAAAGGATCTGCTTGTGGTAGGTTTTTCCCAGGTAGGTGCGGAATCTGACTGGAGAACAGCCAACACCGAATCCATGAAATCCACGTTTACGGAAGCAAACGGTTATAAGCTGATATTCGATGATGCACAGCAGAAACAGGAAAACCAGTTAAAGGCAGTCCGTAACTTTATCCAGCAGGATGTAGATTATATTGTGATCGCACCGGTCACGGAAACCGGCTGGGATAAGGTTTTACAGGAAGCAAAGGATGCCGGAATTCCGGTCATCATCGTTGACCGTATGATCGATGTTTCCGACGACTCCCTTTATACCGCATGGGTTGGCTCCAATTTCCTACAGGAAGGCTATGATGCGGTGGCATGGCTTGATGGATATTTAAAGGAAAATAACCGTGCAGACGATGATATCAACATCGTGACCCTGCAGGGGACCATCGGATCCTCTGCCCAGATCGGGCGTACCGACGGCGTGGAAGAAAAGATGAAGGATCATCCCAAGTGGAAGATGCTGGAGCGGCAGACTGGTGAATTCACTCAGGCAAAGGGACAGGAGGTAATGGAGTCCTTCTTAAAGACCTATAATGATATTGACGTTGTAATCGCTGAAAATGACAACATGGCCTTTGGAGCCATTGACGCCATCAAGGCGGCTGGAAAGACCTGCGGACCAAAGGGCGATATCATCATCATTTCCTTTGACGCGGTTGCGGCTGCATTTGATTCCATGATCGCAGGTGATATGAATGTATCCGTGGAATGCAACCCGCTTCACGGCCCCCGTGTGGCTGAAATCATTCAGAAGCTGGAAAAGGGCNNGAAAACGGAGCCGGTAAATCCACTCTTATCAAGGTCCTGACAGGAGTGGAGGAGTTTGAATCAGGAGAAATCACCATCGCCGGGTTTCAAGGGAACATCATCAACCATTCTCCCCAGGAGGCCCAGGTCCATGGGATCAGCACGGTCTACCAGGAGGTCAATCTCTGCCCTAATTTATCCGTAGCGGAGAATTTATTCATCGGCAGGGAGCCAAGGCGGGCTGGCATGATCGACTGGAAAACCATGAACAAAAAGGCGAAAAACCTGCTGGAGAGCCTGGATATCCGCATAGACGTGACCAGGGCCCTTGAGAATTATTCCATTGCCTTGCAGCAGATGTTTGCCATCGCCAGAGCGGTGGATATGTCCGCGAAGGTTTTGATTCTTGATGAACCCACCTCTTCCTTAGATGAAAATGAAGCGGAGAAGCTGTTTAAGCTGATGAACCGCCTTAAATCGGAAGGTGTTGGAATCATATTTGTAACTCATTTCCTGGAACAGGTGTATGAGGTCTGCGACAAGATCACGGTTCTTAGAAACGGGACCCTGGTGGGAGAGTATGAAACGGAAAGGCTGCCCAGAGTACAGTTGGTGGCTAAGATGATGGGAAAGGATTTTGACGATCTGGCTGCCATAAAGAAAAGCGGAGAGATGGAGGGAAGGTCAGGGGAAGTGGTGATTGATGCCCAAGGGATCGGAACGCAGGGTACCATAAAGCCTTTCGACTTAACGATCCGTAAAGGGGAGGTGNNGGACTTTTGGGCTCCGGACGCTCGGAGTTAGCCAGGTGCCTTTATGGAGCGGATAAACCGGACAGCGGAGAGCTGAAAGTAAATGGGCGGCCGGTTTCAGTGTCAGCCCCTCTGGATGCCATGATGGCAGGCATGGCCTACCTTCCGGAAAACCGGAAAGAGGAAGGGATCGTGGCGGATTTATCAGTACGGGATAATCTGCTCCTGGCTCTTCAGGCAAAAAAGGGGATGTTCCAGCTTATCGGAAGAAAGAAGCAGGAGGAGCTTGCAGATAAGTATATAGAGCTTTTGCAGATTAAGACGGCTGACAGGGAGACCCCCATAAGAAGCTTAAGCGGAGGAAACCAGCAGAAGGTGATTTTAGGAAGATGGCTCCTTACGGACCCGGATTTTCTCATATTGGATGAACCCACCAGAGGGATCGATGTAGGCACCAAGACAGAGATCCAGAAGCTGGTGGTAAAGCTTTCAGAGGAGGGGAAGGCCGTGATGTTCATTTCCTCGGAGATAGAGGAGATGCTGCGCACCTGTAACCGTATGGCAGTGCTCCGGGATGGGCAGAAGGTAGGGGAGCTGGAGGAAGGCGAACTGGACCAGAATAACATTATGAAGGCAATTGCAGGAGGTGGGGGAAATGAATAGGATGACAATGTTTGTTAAAAAGCTGACAGGAACCCGCTTGTTCCTGCCTCTGTTCTGTCTTGTTCTGGTGTTGTTGTCAAACCTTATCAAAACACCTACCTTTTTTCAGGTAACGATGAAAAACGGCGTTCTATACGGATACATCATCGATGTGATCAACCGGGCCAGTGATCTGGTGATCCTGGCTGTGGGAATGACCATGGTGGTGGCGGCTTCCGGAGGTACGGATATTTCCGTGGGAGCGGTCATGTCCGTGGCAGGAGCCGTATGCTGCTATCTTCTGGCTGGCGGCCTGCAGACCGTGAATGAGTTCCAGAATNNCTTATATTCTAGGTGTACTTGCAGCGGTTATTGCAGGTATGCTGTGCGGCTGTTTTAATGGATTTCTTGTGGCGAAGATGAAGATTCAGCCCATGGTAGCGACCTTGATCCTGTTTACGGCAGGGCGGGGGATGGCGCAGCTGATCACCAGAGGGCAGATCACCTACATCCGGGTGGAATCCTATAAAATGCTTGGATCAAGCATACCAGGGATTCCCGTTCCAACTCCTGTATTCGTAGCGCTTCTCATGGTGATCCTTACCTATGTTTTATTGAAAAAAACCACCTTGGGGCTTTATATCCAGACAGTAGGAATTAACTCCAGGGCCTCCAGGCTCATGGGGATCAAGTCTTCTAAAATCATCTTTCTTTCCTATGTATTTTGCGGCCTTTGTGCCGGAGTATCCGGCCTGGTGGCATCCTCCAGGATCTATTCGGCAGACGCCAACAACATCGGGCTCAATCTGGAGCTGGATGCGATCCTTGCAGTAGCATTAGGGGGCAACAGCCTGGGAGGCGGTAAATTCTCCCTTCTTGGAAGCGTTATCGGCGCTTACACCATACAGGCCTTAAGCACCACCTTATACGCCATGGGAGTTTCTCCGGACCAGATCCCGGTTTATAAGGCTATCGTCGTGGTGATCATTGTTGCCCTTCAGTCAACGGAGCTTAAGAAANNAATGGCAAAAAGATTCCAAACAGGCCATGCAGCGGGAAAGAAGGTGGCGTAAATGAAGAACAGAGGAAAAGCAGATGGTAAGATATTCCTGCTTATGATCACCATTGCCCTTTTCGTGGGAATGTACATAGCCGGAATCCTGATTTTTAAGAGCAAGGGCTTTGCAAAACCCCAGGTATTTTTAAACCTTTTTATCTCCAATGCCGGCCTGATCGTTATTGCGGCGGGAATGACCATGATTATGATCACAGGGGGAATTGATATTTCCGTTGGCTCTGTGGTGGCCCTTACCTGCATGATGCTTGCATGGATGATGGAAAACAAGGGAATCGGAGCGGTTCCGGCCCTTTTGACCGTCCTGGTAATCGGAATTTTCTTTGGCCTGGTCCAGGGATTTTTCATAGCCTATTTAAAAATACAGCCCTTTATCGTAACCCTGGCGGGAATGTTCTTTGCCAGAGGAATGACGGCCATCATCAGCCAGGAAATGATCAGTGTAAAGAACGAGCTGTTTTTAAAGTGGGCTAAGAGTAAAATCAATCTGACCTTTCTCGGCGGAACTGTAAATAAAAAGGGTGTGGTGAACTACCCCTTTCTTTATCCAAGCGTTATCATTGCATTGACGGTCCTGGTTCTGGTATTTGTGGTCTTAAAGTATACAAAATTCGGGCGGACGATCTACGCGGTAGGAGGAAATGAGCAGTCCGCACTGATGATGGGATTAAATGTAAAGCGCACCAAGCTTTTCGTGTATGTCATCAATGGCTTTTTATGTGCATTAGGCGGGTTTTTGTTCTGCTTAAATACCTGCGCAGGCTTTGTGGAGCAGGCAAAGGGTTTTGAGATGGAAGCCATCGCTTCCGCAGTTATCGGGGGGACATTGCTGTCCGGAGGCGTAGGAAATGTTTTCGGCAGCCTGTTTGGGGTTTTAATAAAGGGTACCATAGAGACGTTCATCACCTTCCAGGGGACTCTTTCCTCCTGGTGGACGAAAATCACCATTGCGGCTCTGCTGGCATTTTTTATCATTCTACAAAGCCTGTTTGCCAAGGCAAAAGAGAAGTAGGATCAGAAAGAAAGGGAGATAGATAGGCGGAAACTGCTGCCAGACGGATTACAACCGTCGGACAGCGGTTCCCGCCTATTGATTTTTTCCTGTCTCTCTCTTCGAAAAAACCAGGTGAAATAACCGGATTATGTTGACATAAGCCCTTATTCCATATTAAAGTTATGATACGGAAAAAAGAGGACTGCAAAAAGCAGAAAATTTACTTACGGAGGTATAACAGAAAAGCACGCTTTTACTGGAAGAACTTATGAAAAAATTTATCGGAAATAAGGCATTTTACAGGATGGTGCTGACAATCGCCATTCCTATTATGGTCCAGAACGGGATCACTAACTTTGTCAGTCTGCTGGATAATATTATGGTGGGCATGGTAGGAACAGAGCAGATGTCCGGTGTGGCAATTGTGAACCAGCTGATCTTTGTCTTTAACATCAGCATTTTTGGAATCATATCAGGGGCAGGTATTTTCGGCGCCCAGTTCTTCGGCTGTGGAAAACATGACGGAGTGCGGCATACATTCCGGTTTAAAATCATCTGCTGTGCGCTTCTGGCTGTGGTTGCAGTGGCAGTGTTTTTCTTCTTTGGAGAGGACATGATCGCCATGTATCTCCATGGAGAGGGCAATGATGCGGAGCTCGCGACTGCATTGATGCACGGCAGGCGGTATATGCTGGTCATGCTTATCGGCCTGATGCCCTTTGCGCTGGAACAGGCTTATGTCAGTACCTTAAGGGAGTGCGGTGAAACGATAGTTCCCATGAAAGCCGGCATTGTGGCGGTCCTGGTAAATCTTTTATTTAATTATATCTTAATCTTTGGAAAGCTGGGAGCCCCGGCCTTAGGTGTGGTGGGTGCGGCAATTGCAACCGTTATGGCCAGATTCGTGGAAGCAGCGATTATAGTGGTCTGGACCCATAAGAATGCGAAGAAGAATCCGTTTATTACAGGTGCTTACAGCAGCTTTTATATACCGGCGGGCCTTGTGAGGAACATCCTTGTTAAGGGGACGCCTCTCATTGTAAATGAAGCCCTTTGGGCAGCCGGAGTGGCCACCTTGATGCAGTGTTATTCTGTGAGAGGACTGACCGCGGTGGCAGGACTTAATATATCCGCAACCATAGGAAATGTATTTAACGTGGTTTACTTAGCCCTTGGAAGCGCGGTGTCCATTATTGTGGGACAGCTTTTGGGTGCAGGAAAGATGGAGGAGGCCAGGGAAACGGATACGAAACTGATTGTTTTTTCCGTCGGTTCCTGCGTGCTCATGGGAGGACTTTTGGCTATCACGGCTCCTCTGTTCCCCATGATCTACAACACCACGGATGAGGTCAGGAGCCTGGCTGTCCGGTTTATCCGTATACTGGCTTTGTGCATGCCCATGAATGCGTTCATGAATGTGGCTTATTTTACTCTGCGTTCCGGTGGAAAGACAGTGATCACCTTTTTATTTGACAGCGTATTTATGTGGGTGGTCAGCATTCCCATTGCCTATTCTCTCAGCCGGTATACCGCCATTCCTATCGTCCCCTTGTATTTCCTGTGTCAGATGGTGGAGATCGTCAAATGCATCGTTGGCTTTGTGCTGGTAAAAAAGGGCGTGTGGATACATAATATTGTATCGGAACAGGATTAGTAAAATGGAAAAGAATTGCAGTATTGGAGGAATGAAATGAAAACATTAATTATAGCAGAAAAGCCGTCGGTAGCCAGAGACATTGCCCGTGTGCTGCATTGTGCAAGGAATCATGATGGTGTGATAGAAGGAGAAAAATATGCGGTCACCTGGGGGCTGGGCCATCTGGTTACATTGGCTGACCCTGAAGATTACGACCCTAAATATAAGGAGTGGAAGATGGAGGATCTTCCAATGATGCCGGACCAGTTCAAGCTTGAAGTCATCAAACAGACCGGAAAGCAGTACCGTGTGGTAAAATCCCAGATCCACCGGGGAGATGTGGGGGAAATAATCATTGCCACCGATGCCGGACGGGAGGGGGAGCTTGTAGCCAGGCTGATCCTGGAAAAGGCAGGGAATAAGAAACCCATAAAAAGGCTCTGGATCTCATCCGTTACGGATAAGGCCATTAAGGAAGGCTTTGCAAAATTAAAAAATGGCCATGAGTACGATAATCTGTACGATGCGGCTATGTGCCGTGCTGAAGCGGACTGGCTGGTGGGCATCAATGCCACCAGGGCGCTGACCTGCAAGTACAACGCCAGCTTAAGCTGCGGCCGGGTACAAACACCTACACTGGCAATTATCGCAAGAAGGGAAGAGGAAATTAAAAATTTTGTTCCAAGGCTTTACTACGGCATTACGGCCAAATGTACAAGCCCGGCCCTTTCCTTTACCTGGCGGGATGAGAAATCAAAGAGCTACCGTTCCTTTGACAAGGACAGGGTGGAAACTCTTTTAGATAAAATGAAAGCTCAGGGCGAAGGCGTGATCACAGAGGTAAAAAGCGTCCCAAAGAAGACCGATTCTCCCCAGCTTTATGATCTGACGGAGCTGCAGAGGGAAGCCAACCGAAGGTTTAACTATTCTGCAAAAGAGACTTTAAATATCATGCAGAGGCTTTATGAAAACCACAAAGTTCTGACTTACCCCAGAACGGATTCCAGGTATTTAAGCTCGGATATCGTTCCCTCCATCAGGGAAAGGCTTGAAGCATGCGGCGTTGGGCCATACCGGAAGCTGGCAGGAAGGCTGGTAAACAAGAAGATCCANNTCAAGAAGGTGACGGATCATCATGCCATCATTCCTACGGAACAGTTTGTCCAAATGGACCATATGACCATTGATGAGAGGAAGATCTATGATCTGGTGGTCCGCAGATTCCTGGCGGTATTGTATCCTCCTTTTGAATATGAACAGACAGAGATCACCCTGGATTTAGGCGGAGAGATACTCGCAGCCAGAGGAAAGACCGTAAAAGCCCTGGGCTGGAAAGAAGTATATGAAAACCAGGAGGAGGAAGATGAGGAACAGGAATTAAAGGAGCAAAATCTTCCTTCCGTAAAAAAGGGGGACCGGCTTGCAGGTCTGGCGGTTGCCATGACCGAAGGAAAGACAAAGCCTCCGTCGCCCTTTCAGGAGGCGACCCTTCTTACCGCCATGGAAAATCCGGTTTCTTATATGGAAACAAAAGACTTAGGATTGGCAAAGACCCTGGGAGAAACAGGGGGGCTTGGGACCGTGGCCACAAGGGCGGATATCATTGAAAAGCTATTTTCGGGATTTCTTCTGGAACGGCGTGGAAAGGATATCTATCTGACCTCCAAGGCCAGACAGCTTCTCACTCTTGTGCCGGAGGACCTAAAGAAACCGGAGCTGACGGCCGAATGGGAGATGAGGCTTTCTGAAATCGCAGGGGGGAAATTAAAACGGGCCGCGTTTATGAAGGATATCAGGCAGTATTCCGGAGACTTGATCCATCAGATCAGGACAGGAGAAGGCAGTTTTAACCATGACAACATAACCAATCACAAATGCCCGGACTGCGGCAAGCGGATGCTGGCAGTCAAAGGGAAAAACAGCGAGATGCTGGTATGTCAGGACAGGGAGTGCGGGCACAGGGAGGTCGTTTCTAAGACCAGCAATGCAAGATGCCCGGTCTGCCATAAGAAGCTGGAGCTTAAAGGAAAGGGAGACGGACAGATCTTTGTATGCAGATGCGGTTATAAGGAAAAACTTTCTTCCTTTAAGGAACGGCGTTCCAAGGAGGGAGCCGGGGTATCCAAAAAAGATGTGGCGAAGTATTTGAACCAGCAGAAAAAGGAAGAGGATAAGCCCATTAATTCGGCTTTTGCAGACGCTTTTGCAAAGCTGAACCTGGGAGGGAATGAGGAATAACCTTTCCGTTGAAAGCCCTTGTACCGGCCTGAACAATAAGAAAGGATGTCTCAAGTATGTTTTCTGCTTAGAAATATACGCTTGGGACATCCTTTTTGTGAATCTATGATCAAGTCGAAGTAAAAATTTAGTAAAATTTTACTTTGCTTATTGACGGTGACAGAAACTGCAATTATAATGAAAATTGAAAGGTGAGGATATAGATTATGGCTACAATAAAAGAAATTTCGCAGCTTGCGGATGTATCCATTGCAACGGTATCAAGGGTACTAAACCAGGATGATACGATTGTGGTGAGTCCGGAAGTGAGAAAAAGGATATTCAGAATTGCCCACGAGTTAAAATATGTCCCACCCAGGAGGCGTCATGCACTGAAAGAAAGAGGAATTGTCATAGGAGTGGCTGACTGGCATATTATCCGGAAGGACCGGACCAATATCAGGCTTTCTTCCCTGGACTTGATCGTAAAGTCCATGTCAGGAAAGAATGATGTGCGGTTTGAACGGCTGGATAAAAATAAGCCTGGTCAGTACGACGGTATCATGGCCTTCGGCGTTTTTTCCGAGGAAGAGATGGAGTTTCTGCGGATGCAGAGCTATGCCATCGTATTCATCAATTCGGATCCAAAGGATTATGCGTACGACAGCATTGTTATGGACTTTAATAAGGGAATCAATGAAATGCTGGACTATCTCATGGACAGGAAAAAATACTGCAGTGTCGGCTATATCGGAGGCCTTTATGAAGAAGGCCAGGTAAGGATCGGCTACCGGAGGCTGGAAGGAATCCGGGCAACTTTTAAGCAGAGGGGCTTTTATGAGGAAGGGAACTTTTACATAGGCGATATCAGCAGGGAAAGCGGTTATGAGCTGGCAAAGAAGGCAATCCAGTCAGGCCGTCTTCCGGAAGCGATGCTCTTAGGAAGCGAAGAAGTCGCGGAAGGGGCTTTAGAAGCCTTCCAGGATGCAGGACTTCGCGTGCCAAAGGATGTGGCGGTAGTCATCTATAAGGACATTGAGACCTTAGAATCCAAATGGCCCACTTACACCAAGGTCCGGATGTTTCCTGATATCGTATGGCATNNAAGCTTCTGCTAGAACAGACCCAGGAAGGCCGCAAAGACAATATGACAATTTTTCTCCCGACAAAGCTAGAGGTAGGGGACAGTGCGTAAAGACCCATGATCCCAAGAACCGATGAATCACAAAAAAAGGAGACCAGTATGAAAAAAACAGTTTCTGTATTAATGGCAGCAGCACTTTGTGCAGCAATGATCGGCGGATGTTCTGGCGGCAGCCAAACAGGAGCCACAACCGCAGCAGGGACAGAGGCAGCTTCGTCTGCGGCAGGAGAGACCACAAAGGCGGAGGCAAAAGCTGAGAACAAGAAGATTGGCAAACTGAACGTATACTTTGTTCCTTCCAGAGAGCCGGAAGAGATCGTAACCGCCACAGAGCCTTTAAAAGAAATGCTGAAGTCAGAGCTGGGAAAAGAAGGCTATGATATCGGTGAAGTAGTGATTACGGTTGGTACCAGCTATGAAGCGGTTGGAGAAGCTCTTTCCGCAGGCACCGCAGATATCGGTCTGATTCCCGGAGGAACTTATGTCCTTTATGATGATGGTGCAGAAGTGATTCTTACGGCCACCAGAGACGCATTGAATAAGAATTCCGATTCCGCTAAGGACTGGAATGACGGTAAGGCCACCGAGGGAATTACGGATCAGGCAACCTCCTACCGTGCGCTTATTATTGCAGGACCTTCTGAAAAGGGAAAAGCGCTTGCAGACAAGGTAAACAAGGGCGAAGCGTTGACCTTTGAGGATTTAGACGGAGCAAACTGGAGCGTTATGTCATCCTCCTCCCCGGCAGGATACATTTACCCCTCCTTATGGCTTCAGGATAATTTCCAGAAGAATATATTAAATCTTTCCCACGCAGTACAGTCTGATTCCTATGGAAGCGCATTTGCAAGACTTGCTTCCGGCCAGGTAGATGTTCTCTGTACCTATGCAGATGCCCGCAGGGATTATGTGGACAAATGGAACTCCGAATACGGCAGAGCAAGCTCCATCTGGGAAGAAACAGGTGTAATCGGTGTGACTCCTCCAATTTTTAATGATACGGTCAGCGTGAGCAAGACCTCCAAAATCATGGATGATGATTTAAAAAAGGCAGTTCAGAACGCATTTATCAACATTGGAAATACAGAAGAGGGCAAGGAAGTTATCGCCATCTACAGTCACAAAGGATATAAGCCTGCACAGAGCTCTGATTATGATAATGAACGCGCGGCACAGAAGATGATTAAGGAATTAAATGCAAAATAAATAATAAATACAATACATACAGGCTGCGGAGGCGTCGTAAACGGAAAACATTTGCGGCGCCTCCTCTCTCTATCCTGGGAAATGAGGAAAATATGATTGAATTTAATCAGGTAGGTAAAAAATATCCCAATGGTTTTCATGCCTTAAAGGATATTAATCTGAAGATTGAGCAGGGGGAGTTTGTTGCGATCATCGGCCTTTCAGGTGCCGGAAAATCCACCCTTCTTCGGACCATCAACCGCATGCATGATATCACGGAAGGCAGTCTGACCGTGGATGGGACCGATGTGATGCAGTTAAAAGGAAAGGAGTTAAGACGCTTCCGCCGCAGGATCGGCATGATCTTCCAGTCTTTTAACCTGGTGACCAGAACACTGGTCATTAATAATGTCCTTATGTCAAAGGTACCGGAACTGCCGTTTTTAAAGGCTTTATTCGGCATTTATCCAAAAGAGGATAAGCTGGGGGCCTTAGAGGCTCTTGACAAGGTGGGGATCCTGGATAAGGCTTTTGTCCGTGCGGATCAGCTTTCAGGAGGCCAGCAGCAAAGGGTTGCCCTTGCAAGGACCCTTGCCCAGAACCCCCAAATCATCCTGGCGGATGAGCCGGTGGCTTCCCTTGACCCGGTTACTGCAAAACAGGTTATGGGGGATTTCTTAAGGATCAATAAGGAAATGAACATTACGATCCTGTTAAACATTCATCATGTGGATCTGGCACTCCAGTATGCCAGCCGTGTTGTAGGCATACGGGCCGGCCAGATCGTATACGACGGTCCGGCCACTGAAGTTACCCAGGATATTTTAGATCAAATATACGAAGGAAAAGAAGAAGAGGAGGCGGCAGGATGAGTTTATATGACAAGATATTTCCGCCCAGGAAAATCGTATTGTCCAGCGGAAAGACCGTCTTTCGGCCGGTTTCCAGGCTTCCTCTGGTCGCCTTGATCCTGGTGTTTTTAACCGTGCTGTCCGTGAAAATCACCGGCTTTGATATGAGGATTTTACTGGAAAGGGGAAACCAGTTCTTTGTTATTCTTGGGATGATGGTTCCTCCGGCATTTTCCTATAGTGCCCAGGTGTGGAAGCCCTTGTTTGACACCATAAAGATGTCTCTTCTGGGGACCGTGGCAGGAGCGCTGGTGGTCATTCCCTTTGCAATGGCCGCTTCTACCAATATCATAAAAAATGCCGCAATCGTCGGTATCATGAGATTGTTTTTAAGCATTGTAAGGACACTTCCTACCCTGGTAACCGCTTTGATCGCCACTTATGTGTTCGGCCTGGGTACCCTGGCAGGAACTACGGCTATAGCAATTTTTACCTTTGCCTATATGGGTAAGATTTTATATGAAGAGATCGAAACTGCTGATATGGGGGCCTTTGAGGCCATGGAAGCCATTGGAGCCACCAAGATCCGGGCATTTGTGAGCGCCATCATTCCTCAGGTACTTCCTTCCTATATTTCCAATGGGTTGTTCTGCTTTGAAGGAAATGTCCGCTACGCGGCCATTTTAGGCTATGTAGGCGCAGGCGGCCTTGGTCTGATCCTGAATGAGAAATTAGGCTGGAGAGAATACCCCAGCGTGGGCATGATCCTTATCATGCTGTTTGTTGCCGTATTTTTAATTGAGTCGGTGAGCCGTTACTGCCGCCGGAAACTGGTGTAGGAGGGCTGGCAGATGAATAAACAGATAGAAAAGGCATATGAAGAGCGCCCAAGAAATACGGTTTATAAGATAACCGCGTCCGTGGTTGTCCTGGCCTTCATTTTATGGTCAGGTTCTGCCGTGGATTTTTCAGGAGGCGGACTTGGAGGTCTTTCAATTGCGGGAAATATATTAAACGGGATTATTCATCCGGACAGGAAGCTGCTTTTTAACCTGACCGTACAAGGAGTTCCCTATCTTCTTTTAGAAACGATTTGTATTGCATTTTTAGGAACCATTGTGGGGGCATTTCTTGCCATTCCCTTATCCTTTTNNCCATTGCTTATTTGAGCCGTTTGGTGATCATGGCGGTGAGAACCATTCCTGCCTTTGTATATGGCCTCATGTTCATCCGAGTCAGCGGACCCGGTGCATTTACCGGACTTTTAACCATGTCCGTCTGCTCCATTGGTATGGTATCCAAAATGTACATTGAAGCCAGTGAGGATTTAGATACCAGGATTCTGGAATCCTTAGATGCCTGCGGCTGTAATACCTTCCAGAAAATACGGTATGGGATCCTGCCCCAGCTCATTCCAAACTTTGCATCAACGGTGATCTACCGGTTTGACATTAATTTAAGGGATGCAACGGTTCTGGGACTTGTAGGAGCCGGAGGCATTGGCGCGCCTTTAATCTTTGCCATGAATTCCTATCGGTGGAATGAGGCAGGGGCTATTTTGGTAGGCCTTGTGGTTCTGGTTCTTATCGTGGAGTACATTTCCACCAAAATCCGCGTAAAGCTGGCCAGGGGGTGATCAGTTGGAGAAACAGGCAAGAATTTATTACACTTCGGATGTTCACGGATACCTGTTCCCTACCTCTTACGGAGACAGAGAAGAGCGGCCCATGGGGCTTTTAAACTGTATTTCCAACTTTAAAAAGGATGGAAATACTCTTGTGTTTGACGGAGGGGATACGCTGCAGGGGGCCCCTTTTGCTACTTACATCACTTCACGGAAAGAAGCTGCCCCGGAGATGAATCCTATAGCGAGGGTATATAATGCGGCAGGGTACGATGCTGTAGTCCCGGGAAACCATGACTTTAATTTTGGCTATGAATGCCTTGCAGAATACTTTCAGGCGCTTCAGGGAGTCTGCCTCTGTGCCAATGCTAAGGATTTAGAAGGAAATACCCGGATATCAAGGAGCCACGTCTTTACCCTGGAAAATGGCCTTCGACTGGGAGTGACCGGAATTGTCACGGATTATGTAAACGTGTGGGAGCAGCCGGAGCATTTAGACAAGATCCGCATTACCGATGCTTTTGAAGCGGCAGCGGAAGAACTTCAAAAGCTGAAAAGCCAGGCGGATGTCACCATATGCATTTATCATGGCGGCTATGAATGTGATCTTGACAAGGGAATGATTTTAAGTACAACCGGCGAAAATGTGGGCTGCCGAATTTTAAAAGAGCTGGATTATGACATCCTTTTGACCGCCCACCAGCACATGTCCGTTCCCGGAAGAGAGCTTTTCGGGACCCATACCTTGCAGCTGGCTCCTAATGCCGTGCAGTATGCATGTCTGGATATCAGGTTTGAAAATGGAAAGGTTTCTGTAAATTCTTCCATCTGCCCTGCCGGAGAGGTTCATGGGAAAGAGCTTTATGAGTCCTTGCTTCCGTTGGAGGAGGCAGTGCAGGAATGGCTGGATGTGGACATCGGCCGCTTAAAAGAGCCGGTTGCGGAAAGGAATAAGCTGGAAATGGCCCTTCATGGGTCAGCCATTGCAGATTTTTTCAATCAGGTCCAGCTGGAATATTCGGGAGCGGATATTTCCTGCGTTGGCCTGGGAAATTCGCCCATCAGCCTGCCGGATCATGTGACCATGCGGGACATGGTGCGGGTGTATCCATTTTCCAATACTCTTGTGGTCCTGGAGGTAAATGAAGAATCTCTTAAAAAGGCCTTGGAACGCTGTGCCGAATATTTTACTTTAAAAGATGGGAATATTGAGATATCGGATGTGTTTTTGATGCCTAAAGTAGAGCATTATAATTATGATTACTTTGCCGGGATAACCTTTGAAGCGGACTTAAAAGAGCCCGTGGGAAAACGGGTGAAAAAGATCCTGTATAAGGGAGCGCCTCTTGGAGAACGTTCTTTAAATCTTTGCATGAGCGATTACCGGGCAAGCGGCACCGGAGGCTACGAGATATATAGGGAATGCCGGGTCATAAAACGCATTGGAACAGAGGTTCCCCAGATGGCCCTGGAGTATATGAGAAAGCATTNNGAGGTAGAGATCAGGAAAAACGGCGGGATGATACTGCTGTAAGAAAAATAACCGGTCCTTTCACAGCGTAAAAATTTTAAACACAGAAAAAATCATTTAAATTGAAACAATTATATTTATTATTTAAATCGTTTAATTAAATAAATAAGTTTATCCAATCATTCTCCGAAAATTTCTTGACAAAAATCTGCTCTTCCTTTAGTCTAGCCCTATACCGGAAACGGCAGAAAAATTTCAAGGCAATGAAGCCATAATATTGTGCAGCAGCGCACAGGGTTATGGCCTCATTTTTTATTTTAGAAAAAAGAGGAGATTCGATTATGGATCATGGAGATTTGGCCTGGCTTTTAATAAGCTCGGCAATGGTTTTTATTATGACACCGGGACTGGCATTCTTTTACGGAGGCCTTGTAAAGCGCAGAAATGTTATCAATATGTTGATGTCATCTGCCATCATAATGGGTGTCGGATCCGNNTATTGATCGGTTTTTCCCTGTCTTTCAGCGGTGATCTGGGAGGAGTCATCGGTGATTTAAAATGGGCCGGTTTCAATTTCAACACCTTTACGGATGCGACTCTGCCTTATCCCAACACCCTGGCCTTTGCCATATTCCAGATGATGTTTGCTATTATCGCACCGGCTTTGATTACCGGAGCCATTGCGGAGCGTATGAAGTTTGGTTCCCTTGTTCTTTTCATGGCCCTCTGGTCATTGATCGTTTATTATCCCCTGGCTCATATGGTATGGGGAGGAGGCTTTTTATTCCAGATTGGTTCAGTAGATTTTGCGGGAGGAAATGTGGTACATATCAGCTCCGGCGTCAGTGCTCTTGTGCTTTCCATACTCCTGGGCAAACGTACGAACCTGGGGAAAGCGCCATACCATCCTCACAATATCCCATTCGTATTTCTCGGCGCCTCCCTGCTTTGGTTTGGCTGGTTTGGCTTTAACGGGGGCAGTGCCTTAGCAGCAAATGAGCTGGCCGCCCATGCATTCATGACGACCAACATTGCAGCGGCCTCTGCCCTTCTTTCCTGGGTGCTGGTTGAGGTCATAAAAAACGGAAAACCCACCCTTGTGGGGGCCTCCACCGGCCTTGTCATCGGTCTGGTGGCAATAACTCCCGGAGCCGGTTTCGTCCCTGTCTGGGCAGCAATTGTCATTGGCGGCCTAGTAAGCCCTATTTGTTATTTTTTTATCGATGCAGTAAAGCCCAGATTTGGCTATGACGATGCCCTTGATGTATTCGGATGCCATGGGATCGGCGGAATCTGGGGCGGCATTGCCACCGGAATATTTGGGAAAACCAGCATTAATCCGGCGGCGGCCTGGAACGGCCTTGCATTCGGCGAAACAGCCCTTTTCCTCCGTCAGCTGGCTGCCATAGGGATCACCATTGTGATCGCCGTCGCAGGAACTTTTATCGCCGCAGGGATTACGTCGTTTGTAACAAAAGGATTTAAGGTTTCAAAGAAAAATGAAGCTCTCGGACTTGATATCTCGGAGCACGGAGAAAACGCCTATCCAGCATTTAATGGAATGGATTAAGAGACAGGGGGACCATCACATGAAAAAAATTGAAGCATATATCCGCCCAGAAAAACTGGAGGAGATTAAGGAAATCATGGATAAACTGAACTTAAACGGCTTGAGCGTCATGCAAGTCATGGGCTGCGGGAACCAGAAGGGCTGGACGGAGTTTGTCCGGGGTGTTGAAGTGGATTACAACTTTCTCACAAAAATCAAAATCGAGACGGTGGTTTCCGATGAACAGGCGGAGGCTGTTGTCGCATGTATCGTGGAAAAGGCTTATACCGGAGAATTCGGGGATGGAAAGATATTTATATCTGAAGTACAGGATGCCATAAGGATCCGTACTGGAGAGAGGGGAGTTGCTGCGGTCAAATAGTATGTGAAATATTTTCTTACTTTGTTATAGATTTATGCTAACCTTAATCCCTTCCTGAATCTGTACATGGCGCAAATACCTATAGTTCAGAAGATTTTAGCCGGGCTGATGATTAGTAATGAGAGTTCCCGTGTGTATATCGGAAAACCGGGGCAAGTAAAGTATAAACATTTGGAGAATCTTATGGCTTCAATGGATGAAAGTATTGCTGATGCTTATCCAGGGTCAAAAGTGGGAGATTTGCTATGGGAGGAGTTTCTTTCTATTGAAATATACGTTTCCTATTATATAAGGTTTTGATATAGCTATCATACTCTGCACAATTGGCGGAAAAGTTACCTCTCTAAAAGTGGATATGATGTTGTGTGACAACAAGGGCATCATATCCAGGATTTAAGGGGACTGGATAATGAAAGCTGTATCACGGAATCTGCCACAAAGGGCTTTTTTAATCTATGTACCTCTGAGTATTGAGGCGGTACGGTTGTTTATATGAAGATCATTAAATTGGAATGTTGCATGAGGAGATTTTAACTCATGTACAAGTATAGCATCATAAATCCCGCTTCATTTGCTCCAAATAAAGCGACTTATTATCAACTGCACGCATTGTAGCTAATATTCCATCTAAATGATCATACTCATGCTGTAATAATTCCGAAAGGTCACCTTCTAAATACATTTTTTGTGGATTGAAATCCTTATCGAAATAAGAAATCTCTGCTCGCTTGTTACGTTCTACTTTAACTATCAGACCTGGAAAAGACATGCAATCATCTAGCAATGTATATTTTTCATTATCTGGAAAAGACATCACTGGATTTATAAAAACATAGGGTTTGTCAATAAACATGTACAGCAATCGCTTCTTAATTCCTATCTGCGGTGCGGCAACTGCACGGCCTGCTCCATATCTCTCCCTATAATCCATAAGAGTGTCATGTAAATCTTGTACCCACTCCGATAAAGAATCAAGATCTGCTTCCGTAATTTCTTCACTCATATCGTATAATTGTGGATTTCCAAGTTTCAATATTTCTCGTACCATCGCTTTTGTCCTCTCCTTTTTAGTTAGATCTATGCTCTATAAATTCCTGTTTATCAACTTAGATCTATTATAGCAAATCCATATATGAAAATATAGCGCTGAATATCTAAGAATTAAATATTCAGTGCTATGATATAATTATTTCTTTCTCTGCACAGCACCTTATAAATGAGGGCAGGGCAAGCACCTTTGTTCAGAATCGAATTAAGGGTTACTAAGATAAACACAGTGCATAATAATGTAAGTTTTACGTTCATGTGTAGAAGTTCATTCCTGTGTTTTAATGGCCCAAGGATCAAATTCGGTAAAAACAAAACAGAATATTGATCAGAAATGGAATGGAATAACCAGAAATGGGTTATAAATGAAATTGTTAAGAAAAAGACAAAACATGAATGGAATTTCATTCTCAGAAATCAGAAAAAGTACATGAATTGTACCATGCATTGAAAAAAGTAATAGGACTCAGGGGTTTTGTGTTGCCCCCCGTTGAAAGAATATTCAATTCTATGTATAATAGTATTATTACATTCAATGAAAAAGTTAGAATAAACCAGGGAGGAATTATGGACATCAGGGTTGTAGCAGTAGATAACTCAGAGGAATTGTTAGTTAAACTGACTCGTATTTTAAAGGAAATAGACGGAATTGAACTGTGCGGAAGCTTCAATGAAGCCATTGCAGCCATGCAATATGTGAGAGAGAATCCGGTTGATATGGTGTTTTCGGATGTGGTCATGCCGGACATCAGCGGAATTACCCTTGCAGCTAAGCTGTATGAACTGCCGGACCCGCCGGAAGTGGTTCTGCTTTCCGGCATTCCCGGCTTTTCGCTGGAAGCGTGGAAGATCCGGGCCTTTGGCTTTATTATAAAGCCTTATACAAAAACGCAGATTATTAAAATGATTGATCATTATATAATGGATAAAAGCAAAGTCGTATAAATCCGAAAAAAAGGCTGTCAGTGAATTTGGCCTATGCAGTGAAAAATAAGTCTGTCTTTAGCCGGGAAAGTAAGTCACCAGGCTACTGGTTGTATCAAATGGCAGTGGTTATACCGGTTATATGGCCATAGGGGGTTTTTGCGTTTCGTGTAACGCAAAGACCCTTTAAAAATTGTTTCAAATCTACTGGAAACCTTGTATTTCCTGAGTTTTTGTATTTTAATAGACGAACCAAGATGACTATGATATAATGTTAGGACAGTGAAAAAGAGAACCCTTTTTTCCATAAGGAGAAAGATATGAAAGAAAAGTTCAAAATAAAGGGACAGCTGAGGGTGTATATGCAGTGGCCGCTTTATCTGAGCGCACTGCTGATTGCCGCCAATACGGTGATCGGGGCAGCCAGTACAAAGGCGGGCATTATCATGGCGGTTTTCACACTCCTGTATGTAGGAATAGCAGTCTGGCTTTATACTTACAGAAGGAGACTTCTGATGAGCGGACTTGTGGAATTTTCTGCAGAATATTCCTGGATGCAGAAGCAGCTCCTTACCGATCTGGAACTTCCGTATGGAATGGCGGATGAAAGCGGAAGGATTCTCTGGGGAAATACAGCATTTTCAGAGGTGTTAGGGGAAGAAAAGCCTCTAAAGGTCACGAGAAAGAACATCATGACCATTTTTCCGGAGATAACAAAGGAAGTGTTAAAACTTGCCGAAGGTACAGCCGTTCTCCATGCTGTGCGCAATGGACGGAAATACCAGATCCGTTTAAAGGCTGTCTATATGAAAGATTCCTCGGAAGTCATTATTTCATCCATTGGAGTGGAGGCTGCCGGACAGATGCTTGTGGCAGTCTATCTTTTTGATGAAACGGAAATTCTCACCTATAAACAGATGGTGGATGATCAGAAAATGGTTGCCGGTCTTATTTATCTGGATAATTATGATGAGGCGCTGGAGAGTGTGGAAGAAGTACGCCGATCTCTGCTTACTGCCCTCATTGACCGGAAGATCACCAAGTACATTACCAATATGAATGGAATCGTTAAAAAGCTGGAAAAGGATAAGTACTTTATCGCCATTAAGCAATCCTATATCACCGAGCTTAAGGAGAACCGTTTTTCCATTCTGGAGGAAGTAAAAACCGTTAATATCGGCAATGAGATGGCAGTGACCCTAAGTATTGGTCTCGGTATGAACGGAGACAGCTATTACCGTAATTACGAATTCGCAAGAATCGCTATTGATATGGCCCTTGGACGGGGCGGCGATCAGGCAGTGATTAAGGATGGCGAACGGATCCAGTATTTCGGAGGCAAGGCTCAGCAGGTAGAGAAGACCACTCGTGTAAAGGCCCGTGTAAAGGCCCATGCCCTCAGAGAACTGATGGAAACAAAAGACCGGCTGCTGATCATGGGGCACCGGTTAACAGATATCGATGCCTTTGGCGCGGCAGTTGGAATTTACCGCATTGCCACGGCCATGGATAAGAAGGCCCATATCATTATTAATGAAGTGACTACCTCAGTTCGCCCTATCCTGGACCGTTTTGTGGGGAATTCCGATTATCCGGAAGATTTATTCTTAACCGGGGCCAAGGCAGCGGAAATGGTGGATGCCAATACCCTTTTGGTAGTGGTTGACGTAAACCGTCCCAGCATTACCGATGCGCCGGAGCTTCTGCGCCTTGTAAAGACCATTGTGGTCCTGGATCATCACAGACAGAGCAGTGAGATCATTGACAATGCGGTCCTTTCTTATGTAGAGCCGTATGCTTCCTCTTCCTGCGAAATGGTAGCGGAAGTGCTGCAATACATTGCAGATGGAATTAAAATCAAATCGGCGGAAGCAGACGCCCTGTATGCAGGGATCGTCATAGATACGAATAATTTTACTAACCAGACGGGTGTCAGGACCTTTGAAGCAGCAGCCTTCTTAAGAAGAAACGGTGCGGATGTGGTCCGTGTGCGGAAGATGTTCCGCGATGNNGGCAGCTTTGCTATCAGCGTTTGTTCCTCGGTAGGAATCGGAAGCCCTACGGTTGTAGGAGCTCAGGCAGCCAATGAACTGCTCGACATAGCCGGGATCAAGGCCTCCATTGTAATGACTGATTATAATCATGCGGTGTATATAAGCGCCCGTTCCATTGATGAAGTTAATGTACAGGTCATGATGGAAAAGCTGGGCGGCGGCGGACACCGTACCATTGCAGGCGCGCAGCTTGGAGGCATCAGCATTGAAGAAGCGAAAACCCGCGTAAAAGCGGTTATTAAAGAGATGTTAGAGAAGGGAGACATATCATAATGGAAGTTGTATTATTAGAAGACGTAAAGGCATTAGGTAAAAAGGGACAGATCGTTAATGTTAACGATGGATATGCAAGAAATTTCATTCTCCCTAAAAAGCTGGGAATCGAGGCAACAGCTAAGAATTTAAATGACTTAAAGCTTCAAAAGGCCAATGAGGCCAGGGTCGCAGCGGAACAGCTGGATGCTGCAAAGGAGCTTGGAGCCAAGCTTTCGGAAGCAACCGTCACCTTATCCATACGGGCAGGAGAGGGCGGACGAGCTTTTGGTTCCGTATCAGGAAAGGAAATTTCCGCTGCTATTAAGAACCAGCTGGGATATGATATTGATAAAAAGAAGCTGGTCCTTCCCGAACCGCTCAAAACCTTTGGTTCCCATGAGGTTGCGATCAAGCTTCATAAAGAAGTAACTGCAAAACTGACTGTTAAGGTAGTGGAAAGCTAGGAGGCATGAACATGGATGATGCCCTGATCAAACGGGTACTCCCTCACAGCATCGAGGCAGAGCAATCCGTCATCGGTTCCATGCTGATGGACCGGGATGCAATCATCACGGCTTCTGAGATTGTAACGGCAGGAGATTTTTACCAGCACCAGTATGGCATCATGTTTGAGGCCATGCTGGAGCTTTTTAATGAGAATTTGCCGGTGGATTTAGTGACTCTTCAAAACCGTTTAAAAGTAAAGGATGTTCCTCCCGAAGTTTCAAGCCTGGAATTTGTAAGGGACATCATCACTACGGTCCCTACATCCGCCAATATAAAGTCCTATGCCAATATTGTCCGTGATAAGGCGGTTCTAAGGCGGCTTATTAAGGCAAATGAAGAAATAGCCAATACTTGTTATGCAGGTAAAGAACCGCTGGAGACCATTATGGCTGTCACGGAAAAGACCATATTTGATCTGCTCCAGAACCGTAGCTCCGGGGATTTCGTACCCATCCGCCAGGTTGCCATGAACGTTCTTGAGAAAATCGAAGAGGCTTCCAAAAACCAGGGAACCGTAACCGGAATCCCAACGGGCTTTATTGACTTGGATTACAAGACTTCTGGTCTGCAGCCTTCCGATTTCGTTCTGATTGCTGCCCGCCCTTCCATGGGTAAGACGGCCTTTGTACTGAACCTGGTAGACCATATTGCTGTAAAAAAAGGCCTGCCCAGCATGGTATTCAGCCTTGAGATGTCTAAGGAACAGCTGGTAAACCGTATGCTCGCCATGGAATCCAATGTAGATTCCCAGAAGCTTAGAACCGGAACCTTATCCGATTCCGACTGGGATGCCGTAGTGGAGGGAATCGGAGTCATCGGCAATTCCAAGCTGATCATTGACGATACCCCAGGAATCTCCATCGGAGAACTGCGTTCCAAATGCCGTAAGATGAAGCTGGAATACGGTCTTAACGTGATCATCATCGACTACCTTCAGTTGATGAGCGGAAGCGGAAAAGGCGGCGAAAACCGCCAGCAGGAGATCTCAGAAATTTCCAGATCCTTAAAAGCCTTAGCAAGAGAGATGAATGCTCCCGTGATCGCCTTATCCCAGCTAAGCCGGGCCTGCGAAACAAGACCAGACCACCGCCCCATGCTTTCCGACCTCCGAGAGTCCGGAGCCATCGAGCAGGATGCCGACGTGGTTATGTTCTTATACCGTGATGATTATTATAATAAAGATACAGATATGCCTAATATTGCGGAAGTTATTATTGCAAAACAGAGAAACGGTCCTATTGGAACGGTCAACCTGGTCTGGAGACCGGAGTATACGAAGTTTGCAAACATGGCCAGGCAATGAGTGGGACTCTCTGTTTCTATGGGGCGAATGCCCACATCTGGGAGAAGGGATTCGAAGCTCGAATCCCTTCTCCCAGATGGCCCCCGTGGCCCAGTCATTTATCTCCCTTCTATCAAAATTTTCTCAAATCCCTATAAAAAACTTCTAATTCCCATTCATAATCTATCCGAAGTCCGCATATGATATAAATAGTAAGGTTATGAAAACTAAACGAACCAAAGGAGAGGATATAGCTATGGCTGAGATACATTACTTAATATCGGATGCATCGAGGAAGGTCGATGTGGAGTCCCATGTCCTTAGATACTGGGAGGACGAGTTGGAGTTGAAGATTCCCAGAAATGAGATGGGACACCGGTATTACACTGAAGCACACATCCGTTTATTCAAGCAGATTAAAGACTTAAAGGACAAGGGGTATCAGTTAAAGGCCATTAAGACAGCGCTTGATAAGGTAATTGAGGAGGGCAGGGACCCTGTCATACCAGATGAATTATTGGAGGGACAGGTGGCTCAGGAGTTAAAAGACAGTGCAATATCTGGTACGGAGGACGGACCAGGCCTGGAGGTACATAACACGGCGCAAANNATGAACCATATTATTGGACGGGCTTTAGAGGTAAATAATGAGCAGTTGAGCCAGGATGTCAGCTGCATGGTTAATGACAAGGTCATTAAGGAAATGGAATATTTAATGAATTTAAAAGAAGAAAAGGAAGAAGAGCGGTTCAAGCAGTTGGACGAGCTTATGCGTTCGTATCAGAAGGACAACAGAGGGCGTGCAGAAGCAGCCGCTTCCAAGATTCCATTTTTTAACCGAAAAAAGAAATTCGGTCGAAATGGAAAAAAGTTATAAAACCACACTACTTTCAGATAATAGAGCAGTTAAACAGGCTCTGGCAAGGAAATCCGCAGCTGCCGATGAAAGTGGGAACTGCGGATTTTTTACACATACAGATTATTCTTTACAAGCCTTTACAAAAGTCTGAAACAGTCGGAACGCCTCGCCCTTCTTTTCCCACAAATATTCCGGATGCCATTGAACCCCTATAAAAAAGGGATAGCCAGGCATTTCAAGAGCTTCGATCAAATGATCCGGTGAGTAGGCCGAAGCAATAAGTCCGGGAGCAAGATTCCTGACAGCCTGATGGTGCATGCTGTTGACCTTTATTGAGGAGCTACCTGATATCTGGGCAAGGAGACTGTCCTCGCTTATGGCAACCGTATGGCACGGCATATCATAATGAAACGGCTGGGAATGGGCCAGAGGAAATTCCCGTGTTACCTGGGAGGGGATATCCTGCCATATGTCTCCTCCGAGAGCGATATTTAAAACCTGTATTCCCCGGCAGATCCCAAGAACCGGCTTCTTAAGCTCCATTATCATAGGAAGCAGGGATATCTCCATCTGGTCCCTGGCTGCAGATACATTGCCGCAGTGTGCCTGTGTTTCTTCCCCAAAGAGGAAGGGGTGCACATCGGGACCGCCTGTGAATAGAAATCCGTCCAGATCCTGTGAGAGCTGCTTTAAATCCTCTTCCGGAGCATCCAGGGGCATCACGACTGGGATTGCTCCCGCAGCNNCTGGATATGCAAGCATATCCGCCTGATTCATAAATATGCGAATATGAAGAACTTGATGATATAACAAAATGCCTCTTCCAGAAAGGAAGAGGCATTTATGTATCCATAATTATGCTTCGGCAATAGCTCCTGTTGGACATACGCCTTCACAAGCGCCACAATCGATACATGCATCTGCATCAATAACAAACTGAGAATCACCCTGGCTGATAGCGCTTACTGGGCACTCACCCTCACAGCTTCCGCAACTAACGCAAGCGTCACTAATAACACGTGCCATGATAAATTACCTCCTTATAATCTATTGATTTTTCTATATTTTATACATTAATCAAAAATATTCAAGTAGTAAATGGTACAATTATTGTTTAATTTTGGGAGCAATACCGATCAGGGACTCCTGTACGGACATCCCTGATCCCGCTTAAAATGATCTTCTTGGCGGCAACGGCACCTTCTTTGGACATGGGAGGGACATCCTTTAAGGGATAATCCATTCCCATGCTCTCGTATTTTACCTTCCCCATGTCATGATAAGGCAGGACATCAAGGGCTTTCACATTCTTAAGCCCTCCGATAAAACGCCCCAAACTGTATAAATCAGGGGCCTCATCCGTGATCTGGGGTACAGCCACGTGACGGATCCATACCGGGATATCCCGGTCACTTAAGTACTGGGCAAAATCCAGAATGTTTTCATTGGAATGCCCTGTAAGTGTTTTGTGCTTTGTATCAACAATGTGCTTGATGTCCAGCATGACAAGATCGGTAGAGTCCAGAAGTCGGTCTATTTTCTTCCTATAATCCGGATCATTCCTATGAAATGTGACACCAGAGGTATCCAGGCAGGTATGAATGTTTTTCTTTCCTGCTGCTTCAAAAAGCTCAGTCACAAAATCCAGCTGCATAAGGGGCTCCCCGCCGGTGGCCGTTATGCCTCCGCCCCGGTAAAAATTCCGGGAAGAATCATACTGCTTTAATAGTTCTTCTACCGTCATTGGCGTGCCGCCCGCCATTTTCCAGGTGTCCGGATTATGGCAATATTGGCAGCGCATGGGACAGCCTTGTAAAAAAATCACCATACGCACGCCCGGCCCGTCAACGGTACCGAAACTTTCAATGGAATGTATATATCCTGTCATACAGATCGCCTTCTTTGCTTTTTATTACATATTGTTGTGGAACGTACGGGAAATTACCTCATCCTGCTGTTCCTTTGTAAGCTTGATAAAGTTCACTGCATAACCGGATACCCGGACGGTAAGCTGCGGATAACTTTCCGGATGCTTCTGAGCATCTAATAGGGTATCACGGGTGAAGACATTGACATTTAAGTGATGTCCGCCTTCTTCCACATAGCCATCTAATAAATTAACAAGGTTATTGATTTGAGATTCGCTGATATTTGCCATTTTATGATCCTCCTTTTGTATTTAATAAGTGTCTTCCATAAACAGCCGGTTGCTTTCCGGGTCTTCATCATCTGCGTCCATGGCCTCGAACAAAGTGGGTACTCTGCAGGCGGAATTTCCGTCTGCACAATCCGTGGAGTTCATGGTTGTAACTGATTTTGCCATTGTTTTATCGGCACTTACGGTACCGTCTTCTGATACGCGGATGTTCATGTGCCCGCCGTTTTCGGCCGTGAACTGGTCAAGCATAGAGACGATATCGTCGATCTGTTTCTCCTTTGGATCTGTCATAATAACCACTCCTTACTTCTGGTCTTCGCTAAGAGCCAGCTCTAAGTCTACCTCTAAATCTCCTGTAAAAATCTGATCTTCTTTACCAAGGGCTCCCGGTACGATAGAGAAGGTATTGGAGATACCATCCTGGGCATCTCTGAACGGAAGCTTTGCAACCGATGCAAGGGAAGCGACGGCGCCGTGGGTATCTCTTAGGTGCATTGGATTGGCCCCAGGTGCAAAGGCTTCTCCCTTCTTACGTCCGTCAGGAGTCGCTCCTGTATTTTTACCATATACTACATTGGATGTGATTGTCAAGATAGAGGTTGTTGCAAGGCCGCCCCGGTAGGTATGGTTACCTTTTATATAGTTCATGAAGGTGTGAACCAGGTCATTTGCAATCATGTCTACCCGGTCATCGTTATTGCCGTATTTTGGGAAGTCTCCCTCTACGATATAGTCAACCACAATTCCGTTTTCATCCCGGACGGTCTTTACCTTGGCATATTTGATGGCGGATAAAGAGTCAGCCACTACGGAAAGTCCGGCAATACCGGTTGCGAACCAACGGGTCACCTTTTTATCGTGAAGAGCCATCTGAATGCGCTCATAGCTGTATTTGTCATGCATATAGTGGATGATGTTCAAGGTATTTACATAAACCCTTGCAAGCCAGTTCATCATATCCTTATAGGCAGCCATAACCTCCTCATATTCCAGGTACTCGGAAGTGATGGGACGGTATTTGGGGCCGACCTGTTTTTTGGTAACTTCATCAATGCCGCCGTTAATGGCATATAACAGGCATTTTGCAAGATTGGCACGTGCGCCGAAGAACTGCATTTCCTTACCAACTCTCATGGAAGATACACAGCAGGCGATGGCATAATCATCTCCATGTGTCACTCTCATCAGATCATCGTTCTCATACTGAATGGAAGAGGATTCAATGGAGGTCTTTGCGCAGAAGCGCTTAAAGTTTTCCGGGAGCTTTGTGGACCAGAGCACGGTTAAGTTCGGCTCAGGAGCTGTTCCCAGATTATGAAGGGTGTGGAGGTAGCGGAAGGAAGACCTGGTCACCAGATGGCGCCCGTCGATGCCGACTCCTCCGATGGATTCTGTTACCCAGGTAGGATCGCCGGAGAACAGCTCATTGTATTCCGGAGTACGGGCGAATTTGACCAGACGAAGTTTCATGATGAAATGGTCCACAAACTCCTGGACCTTTTCCTCGGTAAAGGTTCCTTCTTCTAAATCTCTTTGTGCATAAACATCAATAAAGGTGGAGGTGCGGCCTAAAGACATGGCTGCTCCGTTCTGCTCCTTGACAGCGGCAAGGTAGGCAAAATACAGCCACTGGATCGCCTCTTCTACATTGGCGGCCGGTTTGGAAATATCAAAGCCATAGATTTTCCCCAGCTCTTTTAATTCCTTAAGGGCGCGAATCTGCTCGGAAAGCTCTTCTCTTTCCCGGATCACGTCAGAGTACATTGTGGTACGTGTTGTATCCTTCTGCTCTTCCTTATCCGCAATCAGGCGGTCAATGCCGTAAAGGGCCACCCGGCGGTAATCTCCGATGATGCGGCCGCGGCCATAGGCATCCGGAAGGCCTGTGATGATGTGGTTGGAACGGCAGTCACGCATTTCCTGGGTATAAGCGTCAAAAACACCGGCATTGTGTGTCCTTCTGTGAATCGTAAAAAATTTCTTAACTTCAGGATCAATGGTATAACCATTATCCGCACAGGCTTTTTCTGCCATACGGATGCCGCCGTAAGGCTGTAAGGAACGCTTGAAAGGCTTATCAGTCTGAAAGCCTACGATTGTTTCTTTGTCTTTATCTAAATATCCCGGTCCGTGAGAGGTGATGGTGGAAATGTTCTTTGTATCCATATCCAGTACGCCGCCTGCCTCCCGTTCCTGTTTGGATAAATCCATAACCTGCGCCCAAAGAGCGTTTGTTGCTGTAGTCGGTCCGGCAAGGAAGGAATCATCGCCGTCATAAGGAGTGTAATTTTTCTGTATAAAGTCCCTGACGTTGATCTCCCGTTCCCAAACACCGCCCGTGAAAGCTCTCCATTCTGTTCTCATAGTATTGTTCCTCCGTAAAATCAACTGTATAAGTGTAAATTATAAATGAGTGCCGGCAAAGATTATAATTCATACAATCTTTGTATGAATACATTATATATGAATACTGTATACAATGTCAAGAGTACTTATTGAGAAAAATTTATCAGAAGAGAGTCTGGAGGAAAAAAAGGAATTTAGTCCTTGCTAATCAGGAGGAAAAGTATTATATTATAAAGACAGTAAGTACAATTTTTTAAGGAGGAACACAAGATGCAGATCCAGAAGGATATGTTAATAGGCGCACTGCTTGAAATGGACGAGAACGTTGCACCTATGTTAATGCGCGCAGGCATGCATTGCCTCGGCTGTCCGGCATCTCAGGGTGAGTCCCTGGAGGAAGCCTGCCAGGTTCATGGAATAGACTGTGATGTTCTGGTTTCCCAGATTAATGAAGTGTTATCAGAAAGATAGAATATGTTACAGGAGGCTGTCCTTAAGGACTAGCCTCCTGTTTTTTGTGAGGGCAACGAGCCGGGCGAACATGCTTGCATGTTCATTTGGCGACTGCCGCGACAGCCATAAGAATTTCGCGAAGCGGGTTTCTTATGGCTGTCGTTTTTCTTCCCTGTAATGCTTTGGGCTGACGCCGAATTCCTGCTTGAATATCTTGGAAAAGGTTAAAGGGTTATGATATCCGATGCCTGTGGCGATTTCCTGAATGGATAAGGATGTGGTGGCAAGCTGATGGGCGGCAATGTTAAGCCGGAACCTCATTAAGTACTCCTGAGGTGAAACGTGAAGCTGTTTTTTGAATATTGAGGTTAAATAGGAGCGGTTGATCCCGATGTAGTCTGCGATGTCCTGGACCTTGATGCGGTCGTAGTTCAGCTTGATATACTGAAGGGCATAATCCACATAAGTATCAATGGAATAGTCGTACTGGTTCTTTTTAATAGTTCTTATGGTATTCTGCATTTCGATGAGGGTGGACAGTATCTCGTATAAGTATCCCACCCGCTTGATTTCATTGGCAAAGGTCAGTTCGCTGGTATCCAGTATTTTGTGTATCATGGGAAGATAAAGCTGATTGGGAATCTGGGAATGGATGGCTGGGAGCTGTGCGGATAAGCCCACATAGCTTAAATAAGCCTCCGCCATTTCTCCGTCAAAGGTGATCCACATGTATTCCCAGGGGTTTTTGCAGTCCGCGTTGTAAAGAACGGGATAGCCCTTAGGAATGAGGAAAATGTCATCGGTTTTTAAATCATGCCGTTTTCCATCGATTTCCAGGGAGCCTGCACCGCCCAGCACAAAGTGAAGGTGATATTCATTTGGAATTTTATGATCATAGGTGTATCCAGGCGGACACTGCTGGATTCCACAGTGGACAAGATACAGATCGTTGGTCTGCCGTTTGATGTTCCTTAAGCAGCGGAACCCGGCTACATTTTTATATGTCGTTTGTTTTTNNCCCTCAAAATGGTGAAAGACCCTGTCAGACGATCCACTTTTATTAGGATGTTTGATAGGGTCAAGTATACAGGCATTAAGTGCAACATGCAAATGATTATTCCTGGGAGATTCGTTTAATGGTACATTTTCATGTAGTCACCATGAGCTGCAATGAGTTCATCCACCATGGAGCGGATATCTTTTATGTTCAGTTCGGCAGCGGTGTGAGGATCCAGCATGGCTGCCTGGTAAATGGTTCTTATATCTCTGTTACGGGCTGCCTCTATGGTGAGAAGCTGGGGNNGCTGCCAGCTGGGTGGGAATTCGGCCCACATGGCAGGGAGTAATTCCGCTTCCGTCTACCAGACAAGGAACTTCTACGCAGGCATCGGCAGGAAGGTTATCGATCAGCCCCTGGTTTAAGACACTTGCGCCGATCTTGTAAGGCTTATTGGTCAGAATTGCTTCCATGATATAGGAGGCGTATTCATGGGAACGGGCATGGGTGATCTGTCCGTTGTTTAGTATAGAGTTCTTTTCTTCTTCCCACTCGTTGATCTGCTTGATGCAGCGCCTCGGATACTCATCTAAGGGGATCAGGAAATCTTCTATCATTTCCGGGTATCTGGATTTTATGAACAATGGATTGTATTCCGCATTGTGTTCGCTGGATTCCGTACAATAATAGTCTAAATGGTTGATGTATTCAAAGCGGACCATATCCTTATGTTTTTCTGTCTGGTTTTTCTCAAGGGCCTTCTGACGGATCATGGGGTAAAGGTCGTTTCCATCTCTGTCATGGAGTTTTAAGAGCCAGGCCATATGGTTAATTCCTGCAATTAGTTCTGTTCGCCCTTCCAGCTTATCCTCCATATCAAGCCCCTTTAATAAGGTTTCTGAGCATACCTGGACACTGTGGCATAAACCAATGGTTTTAATGGACGTGTAGCGCTGCATGTATCCAGTTAGGATAGCCATGGGATTGGTATAATTTAAGAAGTAAGCATCCGGACAAACATCTTCCATGTCTCTGGCAAAATCCTCCATAACGGGAATGGTCCTTAAGCCCCGCATGATGCCGCCGATCCCAAGGGTATCCGCGATGGTCTGCCTTAAGCCGTACTTTTTAGGGATTTCAAAATCAATCATGGTACAGGGATCGTATCCGCCCACCTGAATGGCGTTCACCACAAAGGTGGCGCCGGACAGGGCTTCTTTCCGGTTTTCCTCTCCCAGATAAGTCTTTATATCAGCCCGTCCCTGATTTACATTTTTGTTGATTGCATTTAAAATGAGCTCCGAATCCGAAAGGCGGACGGGGTCAATGTCGTAAAGAGCGATTACAGCGTCCTGGAGTACCGGAGTGCACATGCAGTCACCTAAGACATTTCTTGCAAATATCGTGCTTCCTGCCCCCATAAAAGTTATTTTTACCATGTTCCTTCCTCCTTGTTTTTCTTGTCTGTCTGATGAGGATATTGTATAATTGCAGTAGAAAAAAAGATAGGACGTTTGTTTCATAAAATTGTCGTTTTGTTGTATGGAGGGATAAGCATGAATCAATGGTTAAGGGGACTGACGATCTATTACTGCGGATGTGAACAGTGCTCATCAGGACATTTTTTCGGACCTGCGATCCGGAAGCATTACCTGATGCACGTAATACTCCGGGGAAAGGGAATCTACCGGACAGGAAGCGAAGAATATGCCTTAAAGGAGGGAGACGCATTTTTAATCAAGCCCCAGGAGGTCACTTATTATCAGGCGGATAAGGACGAGCCCTGGGAATATGCATGGGCGGCTTTTGCAGGGACTGAGGCAGAACGGCTTTTAAGTGAATACAGGCAGGTGGAAAGCGGTTATGTTTACCATTTTGATCACGGTGATGAATGGCGGACCGATATGGAACGGCTGGTGACCGCTTTTCAGAGCGGAGGACATAATATGGATGAGATGACGGGGCATCTTTATCTGCTGTTTTCCCGGCTTCCTAAGCTCGGCAGGGAAGTGGGAGAGTATGAGCAGAGCTATCT
>DJBG01000088.1:21963-22127 GCA_002429965.1 Hungatella sp. UBA5982 | reverse complement strand
AATCCGTTTGCAAAAGAGCTTCTGTGTCCTGTACTGGCCTACTACATCGAAAATGACTGGATGCACGCCTGCGAGAAATGCATGAGCCTTCTGGTTAACGAAAGCCATGGACACACCCTAGTGATCCATTCCAGGGATGAAGAAGTAATACGCCAGTTCGCCTT
>DJBG01000088.1:0-21910 GCA_002429965.1 Hungatella sp. UBA5982 | reverse complement strand
AACGTTTCACCCATGAATTTCATCTACATCCGGAGTGTGGGATATGGAGTCCGGGGAGCGAAGGAATTCCTTGGGGCTGCCGTAAAGTCTTCGGGCGGATATGGAAAAGCTCCTGAGACAAAGGAAAACATCGAAGATGCAAAAGCGCTCCTTATGCAGATTTTAGAAACCTTGTCCAAAGAGCTTGATGATAAGTGTTGAAAGAAAAACGTCTTTCANNTATGCAAGCATATCCGCTTGATTCATTAGGTGGCAAATAATTGAAAGAGAGGGAAACCAGATTGGATATTCGTGAATTTTCAAATAAATTTGTGGAAGCAACGAAGAACATGACACCAGAAGAAAGAGCTTCTCTGATGAAAATGTTTGAAACTGTTTCCGATGAAATCAATAAAAAAGAGCCTGCTACCCAGGCGGCAGCATGCTGTGAGGGAGGAAGCTCGATACCAGATGGCATTACTCCAAGACTTCAGAATTTAAAGGAAAACTATTTAAAACATAAACCATCTATTACAACATACCGTGCACGGGCTATTACCAAGATCGCAAAAGAAAATCCTGGTATGCCAAAGATCATGCTTCGTGCAAAATGTTTCCGTTACTGCTGTGAAACAGCGCCCCTAGTCATTCAGGACAACGAGCTCATCGTAGGAGCTCCCTGCGGCGCTCCCCGTGCAGGTGCATTCTCCCCGGATATCGCATGGAGATGGATGGTAGATGAGATCGATACCATCGGAACACGCCCTCAGGATCCATTCTATATTTCCGAAGAAGACAAGAAAATCATGAAAGAAGAGCTGTTCCCATATTGGTCCGGCAAATCGGTTGATGAGTATTGTGAAGATCAGTACCGTGAAGCAGGCGTATGGGAATTATCAGGAGAATCCTTTGTATCTGACTGCTCTTACCATGCCATCAACGGCGGCGGAGACTCCAACCCCGGCTATGATGTGATCCTTATGAAGAAGGGCATGCTGGATATTCAGCAGGAAGCCAAGGATCATTTAGAAGAACTGAAATATGAGAATCCTGATGATATTGAGAAGATTTATTTCTACAAATCCATTATCGATACCACAGAAGGCGTTATGATCTACGCAAAGAGACTTTCCGATTATGCAGCAGAGCTTGCAGCAAAGGAAACCAATCCAAAACGTAAGGAAGACCTGTTAAAGATTTCTGAAGTTAATGCTTACGTTCCTGCTCACAAGCCAAGAACTTTCTGGGAAGCGATCCAGGCTGTATGGACCATCGAATCTCTGCTTGTAGTAGAAGAGAACCAGACCGGTATGTCCATCGGACGTGTGGACCAGTATATGTATCCATTCTACAAAGATGATATTGAATCCGGGCGTATGAATGATTATCAGGCATTTGAGCTTGCCGGCTGTATGCTGATCAAGATGTCTGAGATGATGTGGATCACCAGCGAAGGCGGTTCCAAATTCTTCGCAGGCTACCAGCCATTCGTAAACATGTGCGTAGGCGGTGTGACCCGCAGCGGTCACGATGCCACCAATGATTTAACTTACTTACTTATGGATGCAGTCCGTCATGTAAAGATTTACCAGCCGTCTCTTGCATGCCGTATCCACAACAAGTCCCCTAAAAAGTACATGAAGAAGATCGTAGACGTGGTTCGTTCCGGAATGGGATTCCCGGCTTGCCATTTTGACGATGCTCACATTAAGATGATGCTTGCAAAAGGCGTATCCATTGAAGATGCACGTGATTACTGTCTGATGGGTTGTGTAGAGCCTCAGAAATCAGGACGTCTGTATCAGTGGACCTCCACTGCTTATACCCAGTGGCCAATCTGTATCGAGCTTGTGTTAAACAAAGGAGTTCCTTTATGGTATGGCAAGCAGGTTTGCCCGGATATGGGTGACTTAAACAACTTCAAAACTTACGAAGAGTTTGAAGCAGCTGTAAAAGAAGAGATCAAATATATTACAAAGTGGACAGATGTTGCCACCGTAATTTCCCAACGGGTTCACAGAGACTTAGCTCCAAAGCCACTCATGTCCATTATGTACGAAGGCTGTATGGAAAAAGCCAAGGATGTATCCGCAGGCGGAGCAATGTACAACTTCGGACCTGGTGTGGTTTGGTCGGGACTTGCTACCTATGCAGACTCCATGGCAGCGATCAAAAAGCTTGTTTTCGAAGATAAAAAATATACACTGGGGCAGATAAATGAAGCGTTAAAGGCTGACTTCGTGGGATATGACCAGATCCGCACCGATTGCCTCAATGCTCCGAAATACGGAAATGATGATGATTATGCAGATTTAATAGCAGCTGACCTGGTTGACTTTACAGAGCATGAGCACAGACAATATAAGACCTTATACTCTGTTTTGAGCCACGGTACCTTATCCATTTCCAATAACACCCCATTCGGACAGATGACAGGCGCTTCTGCCAACGGCCGTAACGCATGGCTGCCACTTTCCGACGGAATCAGCCCGACCCAGGGTGCAGACTTCAAGGGCCCGACCGCTATCATCAAGTCCGTTTCCAAGTTGTCCAATGACAGCATGAACATCGGTATGGTCCATAACTTTAAGATTATGGCAGGGCTTCTGGATACTTCGGAAGGAGAAGAAAGCCTTATCACCCTGCTTCGTACAGCATGTATGTTTGGAAACGGCGAGATGCAGTTCAACTACTTAGACAACAATACCTTAGTTGAGGCTCAAAAGCATCCGGAGCTGTACCGCGACTTAATCGTCCGTGTAGCCGGCTATAGCGCATTCTTCGTAGAGTTATGCAAGGATGTACAGGATGAGATCATAAGCAGAACCATGCTGACACATTTCTAATAGAAAGCGGAGATAAATCGTAATGGACCATGGAATGACAGGAGAGATTGAACGTAAGGCGTTTATCTTTAACGTGCAGAAGTACAACATGTATGACGGGCCGGGAATCAGAACCCTGGTATTCTTTAAAGGTTGTCCCCTCCGATGTAAATGGTGCTCCAATCCAGAAGGAATGGTGCGGAAATTCCAGGTGATGTATAAGCAGAATTCCTGTGAGAACTGCGGGGCGTGCGCTGATGTGTGCCCCGTGGGAATCCATGTGATGTCCAGAGAGACCGGGAAACATGAAATCCAGCGGGAAAAGGATTGCATCGGATGCATGAAATGCAAGAATGTCTGCCCCAATGCAGCGCTGACCATTGCCGGAGAGGTTAAGACCATTTCAGAACTGCTTGAAATCGTGGAAGAGGATGCTGCCTTTTATGATATTTCAGGCGGCGGGGTAACCCTTGGCGGCGGCGAAGTGACTGCCCAGCCGGAAGCAGCTTTAAATCTGTTAATGGCCTGCAAGAAGGAAGGAATCAATACAGCGATTGAGACCTGCGGTTATACAAATACGGAAACCATTTTAAGAATTGCGGAGTATGTGGACTTATTCCTGTTTGACATCAAACACATGGACCCTGTCCGCCACAATGAACTGGTGGGGGTGAACAATGAACAGATCCTTACCAATCTTAAAGAACTGCTTCACCACCGTTTCAATGTGAAGGTCCGCATGCCCATGCTGAAGGGGATCAATGACAGCCGGGAAGAGATCGATGAGGTCATTAAATTCCTGATGCCCTTCCGTGATTATAAGAATTTTAAGGGAATTGACTTACTTCCGTACCATAAGCTGGGCGTGAACAAATACAACCAGCTTGATATGAAATACCCAATTGATGGTGATCCAAGCTTAAGCGCAGAAGATTTAGACCGGATTGAGGGTTGGATGAAGGAATATCAGTTCCCGGTTACTGTGGTGAAGCACTAAGAAAGGGGAAGAGGCCATGATTGAGACGCAGCGTGTCATAGAGGAATCCGTTCCTGGCAAGCAGGTGACCATAGCTCATGTGATCGCATCTCCCATACCGGAGGTGTATGAATGCCTTGGCATTGATCAAATGGGAGCCATCGGAATTCTCACCCTGTCCCCTTTTGAAACGTCCATCATTGCGGCGGACATTGCGGCAAAGGCAGCAGACGTTGAAATTGGCTTCTTAGACCGTTTCACAGGTTCTGTGATCATTGCAGGCGATGTGGACAGTGTGGAAACCGCTTTGACTGCAGTATGTGATACCTTAAAACGCGGGCTGGGTTATATGGTGCCTGCGGTAACAAAAACATGAGAAAAAAAAGAATCATGATTATCGGTCCCTGCGGCAGCGGGAAAACTTCTCTGGCCAATGTTATAAACGGTTTTACCGGTCCGGCCAGGAGAACCCAGAACATGGTATATGGGGAAAAGACTCTGGATGTACCGGGGGTTTACTTAGAAAGTCCCTGGATGCATAAGCATATCATTGCGGCGGCACAGNNCGGGAAAGTTATCCTCCTGGATTTGCAAAATTATTCCGGGTTCCTGTCCTCGGTGTGATTACGGGAAACGGGAAAAAACCGGAAAATGATGACTGGTGTATCCGTCAGTTAAAAAAAACCGGGGTTCGGGAGCCCTATTACCATATCAATCTGTCTGAAGGGACAGGTCTTCATGAATTAATGGAAGTATTAAAATAAAAGGAAAGGAGGGAAATGTAACGTGGAGCAATTTGTAATGAATACAAAGGTATATATGGGATCTTCCTGTCTTGACAAGATGAAGGAACTTCCAATGACAAAGGCTTATATTATTTGTGACCCCTTTATGGCCCAGTCCGGAAAGGTGAACTGGATCACAGAGCTTTTGCAGGAGAAGGGGAGCAGTTATGAAGTATTTTCTGAGGTAGTGCCTGATCCGACCATTGAAGTAGTTTCAAAGGCCATCGGCAAAATGAAATGTTTTGGTCCGGATGCAGTGATTGCCCTTGGCGGCGGATCTGCCATTGATACGGCAAAGGCGGCAAGCCACATCTACAGCCAGATGGGAAATGAGAGACTGTTTTTGATCGCAGTCCCCACAACCAGCGGTACCGGCAGTGAAGTGACCAATTTTTCTGTGATCTCCGATCCTCAGGCTCAGGCGAAATATCCGCTGAGATCCGATAGTATGGTGCCGGATGCAGCCTTTCTTGATCCCCGCTTTACGGTGTCGGCTCCGCCTCACATTACAGCGGATACCGGAATGGATGTTCTGACCCATGCCCTGGAAGCCTATGTTTCAACCAATGCAGGTGATTTTACCGATGCCTGTGCGGAAAAAGCTGTGAGACTGGTATGGAACTACCTGACACGTACCGTTGAGGAAGGCAGCGACATGGAAGCCAGAACTCACATGCACAATGCATCATGTCTGGCTGGAGTTGCGTTTAACGGAGCTTCCTTAGGGCTTTGCCACAGCATGGCTCATGCTCTTGGAGCACGCTTTCACATTCCGCACGGAAGAAGCAATGCGATCCTGCTTCCCCATGTCATCAGCTACAACGCTGGTCTGGAAGACGCCGGCGAACAGAAAGCCTGCGTCAGATATGTGGCAATCGCTAACATGCTTGGAATTGCAGCCGGAACAGATAAAGCTACGGTACACGGCCTGGTGCGTCACATCAAGAATCTGATGAACAAGATCAAAATACCTCAGCAGATTACAGACTTAAAGATTGATAAAGACGAGTTTGAACAGGCTGTACGGGAAATGGCAGAAAAAGCCCTGGCTGACAACTGCACATTGACCAATCCAAGAGTGCCTTCGGTAGAAGAAATTGAAGACATCTATCGGAAACTGTGTAAGGGGGGCTATTAATGAAATTCATCACGGAAGACGATTTGAGGATTTTATTTAAAAAAGAACCCTTTACCTCTTATGATCTCCCTGCGGGAACCAGACTGACACCTGGAGCACGCCAATTTCTGGTGGACAAGAAGATTCCAATCAGTGACGACCCTATGATGGTAAAACGAAAAAATGAAAAACCTGCAGAGAAAAATGAAAAAGCACAAGAAAAAGGAATCTGTCAGGATCTTTTCCTATTAAAAAAGAAAACGCTTCAGGCACAGTTTTTAGAGACGGGTCTTGAATTATTAAATCGGGACGTGCTGTTGGCAGAGCAGATATTTGACTTAGAACGAAAGCTTTCTGACCTGGGGAAAGAAGGCAGGGAAGTGGAATTCCCACCCTCGCCTTGTACCGGATTCCATAAAGACAACTTTAATCAGCCTTATGAGGATTGCTTCGAGATCACAGGTTTTCATGCACAGTCAGAAAAGGGAAAGGAGATCCTTCTTCTGCACCGCCTGCGCTGCAGCGTAAGAGAGCTGGCGGCGGAAACGGAGAACGCAGGCTTGAACCCGGTCATCAACCGCTTATCACAGATGATATGTCTGGAATATGGAGGAAAAACATGTCAAAGGAAGAAATAACATTTGATGGCTGCAATGAACTGGTGAGCCAGTTTGAAGCAGTTGTTAGGCAGCCCGTTAAGGGAAGCTCCTCTGTTTACTATACCGGTGTCGATCTGGGAACAGCCTGCGTGGTACTTGCCGTGCTGGATGAGAATTACAAACCTGTGGCAGGCGCTTATCAGTATGCGGATGTGGTCCGGGATGGAATGGTCGTGGATTACATCGGTGCGATCCGGATTGTTCGGGAGCTGAAGGAAGAACTGGAGGAAAAGCTGGGCACAGAATTGATTTATTCGGCTGCAGCCATTCCACCGGGCACCGATTCACTGGACGGCGGAGCGATTAAGAACGTGGTCCAGGGAGCAGGATTTGAAATAACGGCTCTTCTCGATGAGCCTACGGCGGCAAACGCAGTTTTAAAAATTAAAAACGGTGCAGTCGTGGATATCGGAGGCGGCACCACCGGAATTTCCATTTTAAAGGATGGAAAGGTGGTGTATGTAGCGGATGAACCAACAGGAGGGACTCATTTTTCCCTGGTGGTCTCCGGTGCTTATCATATGTCCTTTAAAGAGGCAGAGGTTTATAAGCGGAAAGAAGAAAACCATAAAGAACTGCTGCCGGTTTTAAAACCGGTTGTGGAGAAGGTTGCTTCCATCATAAGCCGTCATATTAAAGGACATGATGTACAGGAAATCTATCTGGTAGGCGGGACCTGCTGCCTTACCGGGATTGAAGCAATCATTGAAAAACAGACGGGAATCAGGACACGCAAACCTGAGAACCCAATGTTTGTAACACCTCTTGGAATCGCATTTTCCTGTACGCAGGAAGAGCAGGCATAAAGGATGTGGACAATATGGAATACCGTATAATTAAATCACCGTCACAGGGAACTATCGATATTTTGAACCGCAGGAAAGGCTCCGGCACCTCCTCTTCCATAGGACCGGTGGATGCAGTGGGACTGGTACAAGGCAGGATCATCGAAATGGTTTGTGCCGCAGATGTGGCAGAAAAAGCAGTAGGTGTTACGGTAGAAGACATCAGAGGAAGCTGCCCGCAGAACATGATCATGCTGGCGATTTTTGGAGATACTGCATCGGTAGAGGCAGCTATGGATGAGATTAAGCAAAGAGAGAAGAGAGGGGTGGAAGAATGGTAGCGGCCAGATTGATTGATAACATATGGGCCACCAGAAAAGCGGAGTCCTTAAATGGGTATAAATTTATGCTCGCCGAGATCATTGGCGGCACACGGGAAGGCGAGCGGCTGATCGTAGCAGATATTATCAGCGCTGGAATCGGTGACCGTGTGATCATTTCCACCGGCTCTTCTGCCAGACGGATGCTGGGAAGCGATGAGGTTCCCGTAGATGCCGTAGTAATTGGGATTATTGATGAAGATTGCCAATTTATATAGAAGGGAAGTGATCATATGAAGCAGTTGATTTGTGCAAAAGATGTAGAAAAGTTAAACGCTGAGGGAAAAAAGGTATTTTACGTGGAAAGCGGAAGTATCATCACTCCGTCTGCAAAGGATACAGCAGATTCGTTCGGCATCAAATTCTGCGATAAGGCAGAGGAGCAGCAGACACAGGCTCCGGCTGCTTTTGCAGGCATGGATATTGACAGCGATAAAATTTATATGGTACTGAAGACTTTGATGGAAAAGGGTTTGTTAAATGATATTTTAAAACCCTATGAGTCGGAAAGTCATGGAAACGGTCTTAAGGTGGTTCGTGGAAGTTCTGTGAAAATGGATGTATTTGATACGGGTGATCCATCTGTCAAAGCTTATTACCAGGAATTGGTGAGCAAAGATGAGTCCCATATCAGTGCAGGTTTCCTTGTGATCGACCATTCTAGTTTTGAATGGGAATTGACCTATGAAGAGATCGACTATGTAATCGAAGGAACCTTAACCATTACCATTGACGGAAAGACCTATACGGCAAAAGCCGGAGATGTGCTCTTCGTACCGTCAGGCTCCAAGGTAATCTGGGGTTCACCAGATAAAGCGAGAGTATTTTACGCAACGTATCCGGCAAACTGGGCTGATTTGGTTTAAGGAGGTAAATAATGCAGGCACTTGGCTTTATAGAAACAAAAGGCGTGCTGGCGGCTATTGAGGCGGCAGATGCCATGTTAAAGGCGGCAGACGTGTCTCTTCTGGAAAAGACCAAAGTCGGCGGAGGTCTCGTCGCTGTTACGGTGACCGGCGATGTGGCGGCAGTAAAGGCAGCGGTGGACGCCGGAGCAGCAGCGGTAGAACGCATAAACGATGCTGCTTTAGTAACACGCCATGTGATTGCCAGGCCTCATGATGAGCTGACGGCTGTAATCGGCGGAGGTACTCCTGACGAACCGGAAAAAGAACCAGTTCCGGAAATCGTAGAAGAACCAGCGGCTGAGGTACTTGAAGAGATACCGGCAGAAGAGCCGGTCGAAGATTCTTCCAATGAACCGGAAACGGTGGATACCATAAAGCGGGAAACCGTTGACTTATGGATGAAGCAGGACGGTCTGGAAGAAACCATGAAGATACTTGAAGATGTGAAGGTAACAGAGCTTAGGACACTTGCCAGAGAATATCCGGAATTCAGTATAGCCGGACGTGAAATTTCAAAGGCAAATAAAACCCTGCTGCTGGAAGAATTCGGGAAGTATTACAGGCAGAATGATTAATATTTTTAGAAAAGGAGAACGGGAACATGGAAAATTTTGATTATGATTTACGTTCCATCCAGGAAGCAAGGGACTTAGCAAGATGCGGTGAAGCTGCTGCAAAAAAAATCGCCGGATTTACGGCGGAACAAATTGACACCATTCTTAAGAGTATGGCAAAGGCAGGAGAGGAACACGCTCTTTGCCTGGCAGAAATGGCCGTTGAAGAAACAGGTTTTGGAAAGGTCATGGACAAGGCATATAAGAACCATGCTGCTTCCACTCTTTTATATGAAGAGATAAAGGATATGAAGACCAGAGGAATCCTTGCAGAGGATACCGTGAATAAGACCATTGATGTGGCAGAACCGGTAGGCCTTGTAATGGGTATCGTCCCATCGACCAACCCAACCTCAACCGTATTCTTTAAATCCATGATCGCCATTAAATCAGGAAACTCAATCGTATTTTCTCCCCATCCTTCTGCTGCAAAATGTACCTTAAAGGCTGCAGAGGTTATGCGTGACGCCGCTATTGCAGCAGGCGCACCGGAAGGAATCATCGGCTGTGTATCCATGCCCTCCATGGGATCTACCAACTAACTGATGAAGTGCAAGGAAGTCTCCGTTATCATTGCAACCGGCGGCCCGGGTATGGTGAAAGCTGCATACAGCGCAGGAAAGCCAGCCATCGGCGTAGGTGCAGGAAACTCCCCTGCTTACATAGAAAAGACGGCTGATGTGAAGCAGGCGGTAAAGACAATCCTTGCCAGCAAGACCTTTGACTATGGTACCATCTGTGCCTCCGAGCAGTCTATCATCTGCGAGGAGAGCAATCACGCAGAGGTCGTAGCAGAGTTAAAGAGCCAGGGCGGTTACTTCATGACAAAGGAAGAAACCGATAAAGTCTGTGATCTTTTGTTTAAAAATGGCCATAACATGAATGCCAAATTTGTGGGCCGTTCCCCCCAGGTGATTGCACAGGCAGCAGGAATCCAGATCCCTGAGGGAACAAAAGTCCTCATCGGGAAACAGGAAGGCGTTGGAGAGGGATATCCGTTATCCTACGAAAAGCTGACAACCGTACTAGGTTTCTATACCGTAAAGAACTGGGAAGAGGCCTGCGGCTTAAGCATCCGTCTTTTACAGAACGGAATTGGACATACCATGAGCATTCATACCCAGGACAGGGATATGGTTCTTAAGTTCGCTGCAAAGCCTGCTTCCAGAATCCTTGTAAATACAGGCGGAAGCCAGGGTGGAACAGGAATCAGCACAGGCCTTCCGATTTCCTTTACATTAGGATGCGGAACCTGCGGAGGAAGCTCTGTTTCTGAAAACGTAAGCCCGAAACATCTCCTCAATGTGAAAAAGGTAGCATTCGGTATTAAGGATTGTTCTACCATCGCAGCAGATGATCCAACTTTTACATGGAAGGAAAGCTCCCAGGCTGCTTCCTTAAGTCCTGCTGACTTCGTAGCTTCCTTTGATAAAAAGGAATGTGCTCCTGCTTCATCCTGCCAGGTAAGCAGCGATGAAAATGAGAAGCTGGCAGCTCTTGTAAAGGAGATCGTACTGGCAATGAAGGGCCAGTAAAACGAATCAGGAAAGGAGAACAGGAATGGATAAGTATGAAGCGGTAATCAAACTCTTAATGGAAGCCGTGAAAGCGGAATCCGGAACCGATGAGTTTCGAATACCAGTTGGCGTTTCCAACCGCCACGTACATCTNNTTTTCGGCCAGGGTTACCAACTGACCAAATTAAAGGAATTATCCCAGCCGGGACAGTATGCATGTAAGGAAACAGTCACCATATGCGGCTCCAAAGGAGCCATTGAAAAGGTCCGCATATTAGGTCCGGTCAGAAAACAGACTCAGGTTGAGGTTCTGGCTGCAGACTGTTTTAAGCTTGGAACAAATTCTAAGCCGAAGATGTCCGGTGAATTAGCCGGTACACCAGGGATCACATTGGTGGGGCCGAAGGGCTCCGTTCAGACAAAGGAAGGCCTTATCATCGCCCAGAGACACATTCATATGACTCCTCAGGATGCCTTGAAATTCGGTGTACATGACGGACAGACGGTAAGCATTCAGACAGAGGGAATCCGAGGCGGTATCTTTCATCATACGGCAATCCGGGTAACCGATACGTCGAGCCTGGAATGCCATCTTGATACGGAGGAAGCAAATANNTGATGTAGGTGCCGTTAAGGCAGCTACTGATGCAGGTGCAGCAGCAGCTCAGCGCGTAGGAGAACTGGTATCCGTACATGTAATCCCACGTCCACATGCAGAAGTTGAAACAATTCTTCCAGGCACAAAAGAAGCATAATTAAAAATTTGATAAGGTCTGTTTTTTACGGGTTCTTCCTGCAAAAAACAGGCCTTTTTTCAAGAATTTTTTTGTCTAATGGTGCAAAAACAGAAAGTTTTTTGATGTGTCAAGTTAAATTTCCGTATATAATAGACAAAATAAGTTTTATTAGGTATAATACCAGGTATATGTGCAGGATGCAGAAAGCAGGTGGAATTATGCGCCACAACAAGAGCGTAATGAGAAGTTTCATGATGGTGACCCAACTGGGAATCAGTGTCATGGTACCTGTATTTGTCTGTCTTCTTGCCGGTTACTATATTGACCGGTATGCTGGGACAAAGCTGATATTATTATTTATGTTTCTGGGATTTCTGGCAGGAGGCTTGAATGCCTATAAGCTGGCAAAGGCCACACTAGCCATGAATGAAAGGGAGGAGCGGGCTGAGGATCAGAAGGAGCGCATAGAGCGGCAAGAGGAGGCAAGAACCAAGGTGCATAAGCCAAAGCAGAAAAGCCGCGTGAGGGGACATGACGATGAGAAACTTTTGTAGACAGGAGGATTTGTAATGGGGAAGGAAACAAAGAATCTGATGCTTGAGGTTTCTGCCGGAATTGTATTTTTCACGGTGGCAGTTATGCTTGGGGCATTTTTTGTGTATCCCAGACGTGCTGTTTATGCAGGATTGATTTTGGGAATGGTGTTAGCCCTGGCCATGTTTTTATCCATGGCTTTGGTACTTGAACGTTCTATGAAGACGGAAGATCCAAAGACTGTTCAGAAGCAGAGTATTATCAGTGCAGTCCTACGTTATCTGCTGCTTATTGTTATAATGATAGTAGTCATTGAACGGTTTTCGGACTGGTTCAATCCGGTCGCAGTAGTAATCGGAGTCCTCGGACTCAAGGCTGGAGCATTTTTTCAGCCTATCATCCACAAGATCGCGGTCCGCAGGGCAAAGGGAGAGTGATTTCCTTTGCGGTCAAGTGGGATTTCTTAAGAAAGGAGGATTAAGCGTATGGTAGTTGCGAGTGCCAATAATGTGGACTTTATGATCAAAGGAGTAACAAAGTTTCAGGCCTTTGGGCAGGAACTATGGGTCACAACCACAGAAATAGGCCTTAGCATTGTGACAATCGTAATCCNNATCCTGTTTATAGCAGTGATTGCCAACCGAAAAATGAAGCAGGCTACAGAAGTGCCTGGCACCTTCCAGAATATCGTAGAGTTTGCTGTGGAGGCGCTTGATAACCTGGTGAATAGTACTATGGGTCACAACGCAAAGAAATTTGTTAATTATATCGGAACTATATTTATTTTCATATTGTTCTGCAATATTGGCGGCTTATTTGGTCTTAGAACACCAACAGGAGACTTTGGTGTTACCTTTATGCTTGGTATTTTCACCTTCTTTATCGTGCAATACCAGGGATTCAAGAATCACGGAGTCGGCCATCTGACAGGCCTGTTCAAGCCGTTTCCCGTTCTATTCCCGATTAACTTAATCGGTGAAATTACCAACCCATTATCCCAGGCGCTTCGTTTATTCGGCAACATGATGTCAGGTGTTGTTATTATGGGATTGTGGTATGGGATGATGCCAATCTTTGTAAAGATTGGTATCCCATCGTTTTTACACGTATATTGTGACGTATTTTCAGGCTGTATCCAGACCTATGTGTTCTGTATGCTGACTATGGTATATGTCAATGATAAGATGGATTAAACTTTAATAATATTAAATTCAGGAGGAATTTTTCTATGAACGGATTTTCAGGACAGGATTTTATCTTAGGCTGCTCAGCAATCGGTGCAGGTCTTGCGATGATCGCAGGTATTGGACCTGGTATTGGACAGGGTATCGCAGCAGGCCACGCAGCAGCCGCAGTTGGACGTAATCCAGGCGCAAAGTCTGATATTACATCTACCATGCTTTTAGGACAGGCCGTTGCCGAGACAACAGGTCTTTATGGTTTCGCTGTTGCTGCTATCCTCATGTTCTTAAAGCCATTCAGCTAAAGAGTGGAATGGCAGGCGGCGAAAGCCTGCCAGTAGAATGGGAAAGAATAAAGAGCGAGAGGAGGCGAAACCTTGGATCGATTATTGGGATTTGACGCACAGCTGCTTTTTGATTCATTTGTGACAGGCATTAACATATTTATCCTGTTTTTTGCGTTATCCTATATGCTGTTCAATCCGGTGCGGGAAGCCCTGGAAAAAAGAAAACAGAAGATTGCGGGAGAATTAAAAAACGCTGCCGACGATAAGGAAGCAGCGCATGCAATGAAGGAAGAATATGAAGCCAGGCTTCATGAAGTGAAGAAAGAGGCAGAAGCAATCTTAGAGGATGCCAGGAAAAGAGCAAAGCAGCGTGAGGCTGAGATTATTGCAGAAGCCAGGGAAGAAGCGGACCGCATTGTTATACGGGGCAACCGCGAGGTGGAACTGGAGAGAAAGAAGGCGCTTGATGATATGAAAGAACAGATCATATCCATCGCTTCTGTTATGGCCGGTAAGGTCGTGGCTGCTTCCATTGACACTACGGTGCAGGAAGCCCTGATTGACGAGACTTTGAAAGAGATGGGTGAGAGCACATGGCAAAGCTAGTATCAAAAGTATACGGCGATGCATTGTTTGAGGAAGCTCTAAGAAAGCAGGAAGTGGACGCTTTGTTTGAGGAAGTGAGAGGCCTGCAGGTGGTTTGGCGCGAGAATCAGTCATTGGCGGAGCTTCTTGATAATCCGAAGATTGTAAAGGAAGAAAAAATCGGCATTATTAAGAATATTTTTGACGGACGCGTATCGGATGACCTGATGGGTTTTCTGACAGTCATTGTCGTCAAAGGCAGGCAGAAGGAGATTCCGGCAATCTGTGAATACTTCATAAACGCTGTTAAGGAATATAAGAAGATCGGCGTGGCCCATGTGACCAGCGCTGTTGAATTAAATGAGGGGCAAAAAGCCCGGCTTTTAGAAAAACTGCTGGATACAACCCGGTATGTGGATTTTGAGATGGATTATAAAGTGGATCCGTCAATCATTGGCGGCATGGTGATCCGGATCGGGGACCGGGTAGTGGATTCCAGCATTAAAACGCAGATTTACGAGCTGCGACGCAGCCTGTTAAAGCTGCAATTGGCATGATTTACTTAATGAAAGCAAGCGTAAGCGTAGCTTTTATTTAGTAAATCAGCCGCTCGAGGAGCCGAGAGGCGAATCGAACTTCCATATAAATAAAGAAAGAAGGTGCAAACCTTAATGAATTTAAGACCAGAAGAGATCAGTTCCGTCATCAAGGAACAGATACAAAGATATTCCACGAAAATGGATGTCTCTGATGTCGGTACAGTCATTCAGGTGGCGGACGGAATTGCCCGTATCCATGGCCTTGAAAATGCCATGCAGGGGGAACTTCTTGAATTTCCGGGAGAAATCTACGGCATGGTGCTCAACCTGGAAGAGGATAACGTTGGTGCAGTTTTATTGGGTGCAGGCGCGATCAGCGAGGGCGATACGGTTAAGACTACCGGACGAGTGGTGGAAGTTCCTGTTGGTGATGCATTGACCGGGCGTGTTGTTAATGCCTTAGGACAGCCCATTGATGGAAAAGGACCGATACAGACAGACAAATTCCGTAAGATTGAGCGTGTGGCTCATGGCGTTATTGAAAGAAAATCAGTAGATACCCCTCTTCAGACCGGTATTAAGGCTATTGATGCCATGATCCCCATCGGAAGAGGACAGCGTGAGCTGATCATCGGTGACCGCCAGACCGGAAAGACGGCGATTGCTCTTGATACGATCATTAATCAGAAGGGCCAGGGGGTTCATTGCATTTATGTAGCCATTGGCCAGAAGGCATCTACGGTTGCCAACATTGTTAAGACACTGGAAGAGTACGGCGCTATGGATTATACCACCATTGTCGTATCAACTGCTTCCGATTTAGCTCCTCTTCAGTATATTGCTCCATATTCCGGATGCGCCATAGGAGAGGAATGGATGGAAAACGGAGAGGATGTATTGGTTGTTTACGATGATTTAAGTAAACATGCAGCCGCTTACCGTACCCTGTCATTGCTGCTTAAGAGACCGCCGGGCCGTGAAGCTTACCCGGGCGATGTTTTCTATCTGCATTCCAGATTGCTGGAGAGAGCCTCCAGACTTTCAGAAGAGCTGGGAGGCGGTTCTTTAACAGCCCTTCCGATCATTGAGACCCAGGCTGGAGACGTATCCGCTTATATTCCGACCAATGTCATTTCCATCACAGACGGACAGATTTACCTGGAGACAGAAATGTTTAACTCTGGTTTCCGTCCTGCCATCAACGCTGGACTTTCCGTATCCCGAGTAGGCGGTTCCGCCCAGATCAAGGCTATGAAAAAGATCGCAGCTCCTATCCGTGTGGAACTGGCGCAGTACCGCGAGCTTGCGAGCTTTGCGCAGTTTGGTTCCGAGCTTGATAAGGAAACGGCAGAACAGCTTGCCCAGGGCGAGAGGATCAGAGAGGTATTAAAGCAGGGCCAGTATCAGCCGATGCCGGTTGAATACCAGATCATCATTATCTTCGCGGCGACAAAGAAGCTGCTCTTGGATATTCCTACTGGGAAAATCCTTGATTTTGAAAAGGCTCTGACCAGTTTCATTGACACCAAATATTCTGAAATTCCCGCAAGCATCCGCGAGACAAAGCAGATCACGCCTGAGACGGAAGAATTGCTGGTAAAGGCAATTAACGAATGCAAAGCAGGTGTTTTTTAAAGGCAGGTGAACAATCATGGCATCCATTAGGGATATCAAACGAAGAAGAGACAGTATTTCCAGTACCGAACAGATTACAAAAGCCATGAAGCTCATATCTACCGTTAAGCTGCAGAAGTCCAAAGCAAAGGCAGAGGAATCCAAACCCTATTACGACATGATGTATGATACCATAGGCTCGATGCTGCGCAAATCCGGCAGCATTGACCATAAGTATTTAAAACCAGGGGACTCTAAGAGGAAGGCAGTTATCGTCATCACTTCAAACCGTGGATTGGCAGGGGGCTATAACAGCAACATTGCCAAAATGGTTCATGGAGATGAGAGGCTTACGCCGGAACTTACGGATGTTTACGCCGTCGGACGGAAAGGGAAGGAAGCACTGGCGAGAAAGGGATATACGGTTGCCGCGGATTATTCCGAGGTGATCAATGAACCGATCTACCGCGATGCGGCCGATATTACCATGGAGCTTTTAGACGCCTTTGGACAGAACCGGATAGGTGAAATTTATCTGGCTTATACATCTTTTAAGAATACTGTAACCCAAATACCGACTCTTAAAAAGCTTCTCCCGGTTGAAATGGAAAAGGGAAGTGAAAAGACGGATCTGACTTTAATGAATTATGAGCCGGATGAGGATCAGGTATTGGATTCCATTATTCCTAAGTATATGAGCAGCATGATCTATGGCGCTTTGCTGGAGGCCGTTGCCAGTGAGAACGGGGCCAGAAGGGCAGCCATGGACTCTGCAACGAATAATGCGGAAGAGATGATAGAAGAACTTGGACTGGCATATAACCGGGCAAGACAGGGGTCCATTACCCAGGAGCTTACCGAGATCATAGCCGGTGCCAATGCGATTTCATAAGGCGAATCGAACTTTATTTTTCAGGAATGAGAGAAATATAAAAGAAGGAGAAACAAGATGGCAGGACAAAATATTGGTAAGATCACTCAGATCATCGGTGCCGTACTGGATATCAAGTTCAGCCAGGGCAAGCTGCCCGATATCAATGAAGCCATTGATATCGCTGCAAAGGATGGCGGCAGACTGGTTGTAGAAGTATCTCAGCATCTTGGCGATGACACGGTACGATGTATCGCCATGGGATCCACCGATGGACTGGTACGTGGTATGGACGCGGTTGCTACCGGCGGTCCGATTACCGTACCGGTTGGAGAGGAAACATTGGGACGTTTATTTAACGTTCTGGGTGATCCGATCGATAATAAACCGGCACCGGTAGTAAAGGAGCGTTTTCCGATTCACAGACCGGCTCCCACCTTTGAGGAGCAGTCCACTGAAACGGAGATTCTGGAAACCGGTATCAAGGTCGTTGACCTTCTCTGCCCTTATCAAAGGGGTGGTAAGATCGGCCTTTTCGGTGGTGCAGGAGTAGGTAAGACTGTATTAATTCAGGAGCTGATCCGTAACATCGCCACAGAGCATGGCGGATATTCCGTATTCACCGGCGTTGGTGAGCGCACCCGTGAAGGAAATGACCTTTATCACGAGATGCAGGAATCAGGCGTTATAAATAAAACAACCATGGTATTCGGACAGATGAATGAGCCGCCAGGTGCCCGAATGAGGGTAGGCCTTACCGGCCTTACCATGGCTGAGTATTTCCGTGACCAGGGCGGAAAGGATGTACTGTTATTCATTGACAACATTTTCCGTTTTACCCAGGCAGGCTCTGAGGTTTCCGCTCTGCTTGGACGTATGCCTTCCGCAGTAGGCTATCAGCCGACCCTGCAGACGGAGATGGGCGCTCTTCAGGAGAGGATCACTTCCACGAAGAATGGTTCCATCACATCGGTTCAGGCAGTTTACGTTCCGGCCGATGACCTTACGGACCCGGCTCCGGCCAACACATTCGCCCATCTGGATGCGACCACGGTTCTTGACCGTTCCATCGTGGAGCTGGGTATTTATCCGGCGGTTGATCCCCTTAGTTCCACATCCAGAATCCTTGATCCCCGTATCGTAGGTGAGGAACACTACCGTGTTGCCCGCGGGGTTCAGGAGGTGCTTCAGAAATATAAAGAACTTCAGGATATCATTGCCATGCTGGGTATGGATGAGCTTTCTGAGGAAGATAAGATCACGGTGGCCCGTGCAAGAAAGATTCAGAGATTCCTTTCTCAGCCTTTCTTCGTTGCAGGACAGTTCACCGGTCTGGAAGGCCGCTATGTGCCGCTTTCTGATACCATTCAGGGCTTTAAGGAGATTTTAGAAGGAAAGCATGATGATATTCCGGAGAGCTATTTCTTAAATGCAGGCAGCATCGAGGACGTTCTTGCCCGTGTGAAAAAATAGGGGGTTGGAATATGGCTGATTTATTCAAACTGCAGATCATCTCTCCGGAACGAAAGTTTTACGAGGGAGAGGCTTCCATGATGGAGCTGACTACCACGGAAGGGGATATCGGTGTATACCGGAATCATATCCCCATGACCGCCATCGTTGCCCCGGGAATTTTAAAGATTCACGAGGAAGGCGGAGTGAAGGAAGCGGCCCTGATGTCTGGTTTTACTGAGATTTTACCGGAGAAGATCGTCATAATGGCGGAAGTTGTTGAATGGCCGGGAGAGATTGATGCAAACCGTGCAGAGGAGGCTAGAATCCGTGCAGAACGCCGCTTAAAGGAACAGAGCGGAGAGATTGATATTATCAGAGCGGAATCTGCTCTGAAAAGGGCCCTAATAAGGCTTTCACTTACAAAGTAAAGTAAGAAAGGGATTTGGACCTTGCAAAATAAGTCCAAATCCCTTTTTCTATGATAAATGAATCTTTGTAAATGNNAGAAGAGGGAGCGCGGATGATCCGGTATCTATGGATTAAACCTCTCTTTTGTGTTATACTATTAGGCAGATTAAACAAACAGGGAGATAGTGTTATGAAGAAGACATCATTAGTGATTATGGCGGCGGGCATTGGCAGCCGGTTTGGCGGAGGGATCAAACAACTGGAACCCGTAGGACCGAGCGGTGAGATTATCATGGACTATTCCATATACGATGCTCTGAATGCCGGATTTGACAAAGTCGTGTTCATCATAAGAAAGGATCTGGAACAGGATTTTAAGGAGATCATTGGAAAGAGGATCGGAAAGATCNNGTGGAGTACGCTTATCAGGAACTGGATGCCCTTCCCCCAGGCTATGCAAAGCCGGCTGACAGAACAAAGCCATGGGGAACCGGCCAGGCGCTTTTATGTGCCCAAACGGTGATCCATGAACCTTTTGTCGTGATTAATGCGGATGACTATTATGGAAAAGAAGGTTTTATAAAGATTCATGAATATCTGGTAAATGAGATGGATCCAATGTCTAAGCCTTTTGATATCTGCATGGGAGGATTTGTTCTGGGCAACACCTTGAGCGAAAATGGTGGAGTGACCAGGGGGGTATGCCAGGTAGATGAAAGAGGGATACTGAAAGGGGTTACAGAGACATATGAGATCAGGCGAAGTGAAGACTGGGCAGAAGGCCGCAGTGAGGAAGGAACCCCGGTGAAAATCCCGCTAGATCAAAATGTTTCCATGAATATGTGGGGGCTTTCCCCAGCCTTTCTTGAGGAGCTGGAGAGAGGATTCCCGGAGTTTTTGGCCGGTTTAAAAGAGGGAGATGTGAAAACGGAATATTTGCTTCCTAAAATCATCGATAAGCTTGTTCATTCTCAAAAAGCGCAGGTAACGGTGCTTGAAACAAGAGACCGGTGGTTTGGTGTAACTTATAAAGAGGACAAGCCTGCTGTTGCTGCGGCTATCAGGGGCCTGGTTTCAGAAGGTGTGTATCCGGAGCGCCTGTTCGATGTGAAGTAAAAAGAAAATACGGTTTTCTGATGGCTTGCCAATCAGAAAACCGTATTTTCTTTTCCTGTGATTTTGCACCTTGCCTTTTTGCTTTGCATACTATAGTGTTGTATAAGCAGAAAGCAGGGAGTGATAACAACCGTGCCTATTAACCCGGATTATACTTATGGAAACAGCTTTCAGGATCTGGAGCCATATATGCTTTATGGTGACAGGAGTGCTGCAGGGCGTTCCTTGGAAAGAAAGGATTCTATTGTACAGGATTTGGAATACCTACAGGGAATGTACCCAGGACATATGAAACGGTTGCAGGAATATGTAGTATCAGCGTGCGATCATCTGGATTATAAGAACAGTCCCATGTATGACGAATTTCCGGACCGAATGATGATTAACCAGATCTGCGATTCTATATGCGACCAGATACGTAAAGATGGTATCCTGATGGATGAAATGACAGAAGGACCAGAATATGAAGAACCGACGGCAGCGGAGCAAGAGCTGGCGGAACAGATGGAGTGGGGAACAGAAGAGATGGAAGAATCGGATCTGCTGTCCCAGGACCGTGGTTCATCATGGGATCCGTGGGGACCAAGGGGACCAAGGGGACCAAGAGGACCAAGGGGACCAAGAGGGCCTAGAGGGCCGTGGGGACCTTGCGGGCCGTGGGGAGGACCTTGTGGGCCGAGAGAACCGTGGGGGCCAGGATCATGGGGTCCATGGGGTCCATGGGGACCGAGAGGGCCATGGAGTCAGAGGACTGATGACGGTTTGCTGGATGGCGTCGTCAATGTGCTTCTTCTTAATGAGATGCACCGCAGGAGATGCCGCAGCGGACTTTGCAGATAGGAAATGGAAAGCAGCTGTCCTTAGCAGGACGGCTGCTTTTTAAGTTTACCCGGTATGGTGAGTTTTCAAGGATGAAAGTCGTGTTCTGTGCATTTTTTAATTATTCATTTACAACGGTAAAAGGTTATACTTGTTTTTGAACGATATTAACTGTGAAGCGGAAAATACCGATATTTCTATTATTGTAAATCCTATGCGATCTCATCTGTAAAAAATACGGTGCCAAATTACAAGAAAAAAGCCCTTTTTTGTCAGACATCTTTTTCTGTAATTCCTTATTATAAAAGTATAAATATACATGAAACTTTTATAATAAGGAGGTTCTTATGGAAACGGAGAATAAGAAACTGGGACTTTTGGCACTGACTGCACTGGTAATCAGTTCTTCTATCGGAAGCGGAATATTTGGTATTGCGTCGGACATGGCGGAGGGGACAAGTCCTGGGGCAGCTATTGTGGCGTGGATCATCACCGGCGTGGGAGTTCTCATGCTGTGCCTGGCATTGACCAATATTATTAATAAGCGGCCTGAATTAAGTGGGATTTTCAGTTATGCAACAGAGACATTTGGCCCGTTTGGAGGATTCATCAGCGGTTGGGGATACTGGTTATCCGCGTGGCTTGGCAATATTGCTTTTGCCACTATTATGATGAGTGCACTCAGCTATTTTATCCCCGCACTTGGGGACGGAAGCAATCTTCTCTCCATTATTGTGGCAAGTGTGATATTATGGATTATGTGTCTGGTTGTAAACAGAGGGATTGAAAGCGCAGCATTTTTAAATGTTATAATAACTGTCTGCAAATTAGTTCCTCTTTTGCTTTTTTCCATTGTGGCAATTATAGCGTTTAAAACGGACATATTTACTATGGATTTCTGGGGAACTGTTTCAGGAAAATTTTCTTTCAAAGATGTGATGTCTCAGGTAAATTCCAGCATGATGGTGCTCATGTGGGTATTCGTGGGAATTGAGGGCGCGGCAATGATGTCAGATCGTGCGAAAACAAAAAAAACGGCGGGGAAAGCCACCGTACTTGGTCTGGCAGGACTTTTATGTGTCTATCTTCTTTTATCTCTTTTGCCTTATGGATTAATGAGCCGCGGTGAGATATGTGAACTAAAGCAGCCTACCATGGCATATCTCCTTTCTTATATCGTAGGCCCGTGGGGAGCGGCTTTTATCAATATTGCAATGAT
>DJBG01000090.1 GCA_002429965.1 Hungatella sp. UBA5982 | reverse complement strand
CAGTAGGCCCAGTAGGCCCAGTCGGCCCGGTCGGCCCGGTCGGTCCTTTACAACGACAGCATTTGCACGTACAAGGTTCACATTTTATATTTCCATGATTGGAGCAACTATCTGATGAACATTTTCTTGTGCCACTACAATCGCATATATTCATTCCTTGAAATTCCTCAGGCTGCATAAAGTTCCCTCCTATAAATTATTAACAGCGTAATTTGACGCCTATTGTATTATATTCAAGAAGTAGTCAACTGATATTTAAACCAGAATCGAGGTGACGATTTGATAAGATGAATTATGAAATTAGATAAAACAGTATTGGAATCATTGTTTTTGGCTGTTAAAAACTATGATAAAAGGGTTCTTGTTGTTCGATTTTGGCGGGGCAGAAGAATACAGAGAATGTAAGTACGGTAAAGAGCGGCGATTAAAAAGTGGAACTGTACCGAACTATAGTGGGTGGAAAATAATAATTTTATGGAGCTAATCTGCTGCTTTATGAGATGCCTTTTATTTATATAATAGTGATTTTAATTCTTTATCAAAAAAGATAGCAAATTTCGAAATTTATAGATCCTATAGGAATCAATACCCCATTAGGAATTTCGGGCATCCGTCAGTTGTGGCGGTTGCCTTTTAGTGCTTAAAAACAAGTATAATAGGGACAGAATTTGCGTAATAGTTTGAAACTAAAATGGAACTATGATTTTAAACAGACAATGCAAATAGAATACAAATACGATAAAAGTCGGTATAAATTGCGTTTAAAATAATGTTTTCATAGTACATCAAAGTATCAAGATGTGAATTTGAATAATAGTAGCAACGAGTCTGTGAAGCCTTATAAATAGGGCATTCCCGGACTTTTCTTTTGTCTCTGCTACTACTTGCTACTAACCGCAACTATTCCTTATCCTAGTTCCTTTGTGGCATAGATTAAAGAGATTATGTAGGTTTTACACATGAGCAATTGAAAAGTATATTATTCACTAAGATAAGAGATCTTGAAAAAACAAATGGATAAAATTATTGGTTGCCCTGTCTTATAGTTGGTATTGAAGATCATGATAAAGTTCTTACATTTATATATATTTTTAAAAGAAATAGTATTTGTGGGAATTAATTGATGTATGTTTCTTAGTAGAAGGATAATTTTTTTAAATATATAGTTGATATTCCTAGGTTTGACAATTTGCTGGCATAGATATATACTATACATATAAACAAAGTTGTTCAAAAGGGAGGTAGAATAATATGAATATCACATTGAAAGAATTAATTACAGAAATTTTAGCATTACCCCAAGTAACACAAAATGAAATAACAGTATTGTTAGAAATCGGACTAAAAGATTTTACTAGAGATGAGTTGCTTTCAGGAAAAAGAGAGGGTGTAAAAAAAGGAACCTATTCTCCAGCAGCATTGACACGCACTTTGCAAAAATTAATTAAAAGAGGAAATATGATTAGCACTGAAACAAATGCAGCAGGTGAAATTGTTTATGGGCTAATTAAACCATGCGAATCGTATATGGATTATGAAAAAATACTTCTCAATATTACCCGTTCTAGATTGTTGACTTTAAATATAATGCGTGTTGCACTTGTATTTTTTCTTTTTGATAACAAACCGTCATCTGCAAGAAATGTGGCTAAAAGATTAAATATGGATCCAGATTACCTGGTTTCCGTCCTACAAAGGATGTACTTAATAGGTTTATTAGAAAAGTGCAGGTATGAGGAATTAGATTTCAATGGAGATGATATTCAATACGAACTGGAAGATTTTGGGAGGTCAAGGGATGAAGCATCCTCACCAAGGACCAACTTGTTGTTTTTCTGGATAAAGAAGGAATGGAAGGGATACATAGAAGAAAGTTGGCTATAAAAATCTTTATGCATCTCATCAATCTTAAATATTACAGGAGTGGTGAGATGTATGTATATTAATAATTGGTTCAATTCATTCATTGCATCCACATAATCCATATTCACTTTTAAGAGCCGAGATTTCCTCGGAGATTGGAAGAAGGTAAAAGTACCGCTGGTAAAGCAGTGTGCATCGTGCAAAGTTAAAGATATAATCTTCTTATGACTTCAACCAATGGATAGATAATTTCTTTTCTACCATCTACGCAGATTCGATTATAGATACAAGAACGAACAAAGTAATCTTTCTTCATCATACCTATGGTAAGAATGCGTGCCTCGATGGCTTTTCGCTCATAGTTAGATACTTGGAAACTTGTGATATTCAGACTCAAAAAGTAATTACAATATCAGTTGAAACGTAGAGAGCCAGAAGTCCTTGTAAATTCAAGGAAATCTGACTCTTTCCTTTTTGAAATAGCACTATAATTATTCGTGGGAATTTTCGGGCGCTTCATCGCGCTTGTGCTGGATAAATGGTAAATAATATAGTAAAGTATAATTTGCAACCACCAGTTGACAAATTATACAGCGCACTTGGTAGTTGTCAACTGGTTAAAATTCTATAATGCAGACAGTCATATATCACCAGGTGAACGCAGATATTTATTACNNTGGAACGAATTTTAAAACTTAGTCAGGTATTCGATGTCAGCACAGATTATTTATTAAAAGAGGAGATGGAGGCAGATCCGGCATCTATTGCCATGGAAGCTGACCGCGATGAGGTACAGAAGGCGGTTACCCTTGAAATGGCTAATAATTTCATGGATATCAAGATCCGAGGGGCGAAAAAGGTGGCCTCGGGTACTGCGGCTTATATTTTGTCTCCGGTTGTTCTCATTTGTCTGGGAGGATTATCAGAATTAAAAGATGTAAATATCAGTGAAAACATGGCAGGAGGATTTGGAGTGGCCATATTACTGCTTATTGTCGGAATTGTCACAGTGTTTTTTGTAATGAATGGAATGAAAATGGAACCTTACCAATATTTAGAGAAAGAAGTCTTTCGCCTGGAATATGGAGTGGAAGGGATAGTACGAAAGAGGATGGCAGAATATGAAGGAACCTATAGAATCTGTAATATGGCAGGTGTTTTTCTATGTATTATCTGCGCTTTGCCATTGATGACAGCTGTTGCGTTAAGCAGCTCAGACTTTGTCTATGTCATGTGCGTAGTTTTCCTGTTGATCATAGTAGCTTGTGCTGTGTTTTTATTCGTAATGGCAGGAGAGAGAAAAGGCTGTTTTCAGATGCTGCTGCAAGAAGGGGACTATACGGTAGAGAAAAAACTGGAAAAGAAGCGGACAGAACACCTGCATGCGATCTATTGGTGTACCATTACCGCAGTGTATCTCGGCATCAGTTTTTATACGGGAAATTGGAGCAGGACATGGATCATCTGGCCTTGTGCAGGAATTATGTATGTGGCAGTGCAGGCGGCAGCTGCTGCATTGAAAGGTAAGAAAATGCATGATTAAGCGGGTGATATTTGTTTCAGGCTAATCTACACCCAACAGCTTTTGTTTTTAAATTTCTAAAACAACTATTAAAAATCCAGGCCCTTCCTGTTCTAAAGATTGAATGGACCCCCAAAGGTTAGACCTAAATCTAATCTATGGGGGTCACCTCAGATAGGGTCTGGATTTTTATAAACAATATTATCGTGAGAAAAGCGTGATATAGTTACGCATAATAGCATACCGCCCTTCAGCCTTCAGTTTCACTAAACCACCGGTTAACTGAACACAGTCCTCCCGCTCTAAGGATTTGAGAATTTTCGAAGTAAACTCACCAGTTCAGTGCAGATGCGTCTTTATGGTATCAACACCTGCTTCCGCATTTTCTTCTGCACTGTTTTCGTGATTAGAAAGGTGAAAAAGCAGCGTCGCTTTAGCAAATTCCAGTTTCTGATTCCTCCGTCTGAGAAGTGAGCGGATCAGTCCCCTGCGAGGCGCAAAAATAAACACAAGGAAGAAGACTAATCCGGTTACCACAGCCATGCTGCCCGCAATGGACACATCCAGAATAGCCGCTGCCTGATACCCCAGGATTCCATTAACTGCTCCTATGATCCCGCTTAAAATCAGCATTCGCTTGAGATCGTCCGTCAGCAGATAAGCCGTCACTGGGGGGCCGATCATAAAGGCTACCACCAGCACGGATCCTACCGCCTGAAATGCCCCGACAGTGGTAAGGGATACCAGAGTCATCAGTCCATAATGTACCAAGGCAGGTGAAAAGCCCAGCACGGCGGCCAGCATGGGATCAAAGGTTGCTATCTTAAGTTCTTTAAAGAAAATGATGATTGCAGCCAGATTGATCAGCAGCAGAATCCCTGTTGTGTAAATCGCTTTTGCACCTATATCCACGCCGCCTATGACCATACGGTCAAAAGGAGCAAAAGCAAGCTCTCCCAATAGTACCGAATCAGTATCCAGGTGAACCGAGCCGGCATAACGGGTGATCAGGATGATGGCTATGGAAAAGAGCAAGGGGAACACCACGCCGATGGCGGCGTCCTCCGCCAGCAGCCGTGTCCGGCTTAAAAGCTCGGTCAGCCACACGGTCACCACTCCCATCAGTGCGGCGCCCACAATCAGCAAAGGTGAGGAAAGATCGTGGGTGCCGAAAAAAGCGAGTACAATTCCCAATAGAATCGTATGGGTAATGGAATCCGACATCATTGACATTTTCCGAAGTACCAGAAACGTTCCGGGGAGAGCGCAGGCCACAGCCACAATAACGGCTATGATTTGAATTTCAATTTGCGGTGCCATCCGGCACACCTCCTTCCAGCTTATATAAAACCTTATTTTTTCTGCGCTGATATACCCTATGCAGAACACCGCGCCCCGGGGCAAACAGAACGCTGATGATCACGATGACACTAACGCAGACCACGATAGCCGGGCCTGTCGGCAGCTTTGGAACGAGAGAACTGGCTGCCGTTCCTGCAATACCGGACGCCGCTCCGAAAAGCGCTGAGAGCGTCACCATGACCCACAGCTTATTGGTCCACTGGCGTGCTGCAACTGCAGGGGTGATCAGCATGGCGCTCATGAGAATAACGCCCACCGTCTGCAATCCGATAATGATTGCCAGTACGATCATAAATGACAGCAGGAGATTCAGTTTCTTTGGGGAAAATCCAAGGCTCTGGGCGAAGTCGCTGTCAAAAGTGAAAAGCTTAAATTCCTTCCAGAACAGAAGCACCAGTGCAAGCAATATAAGGCCGCAAATTACCATCAGATTGATATCACGCTGTAAAAGCGTGGACGCCTGCCCGAAGATAAATCGTTTCAGTCCAGCCTGATTGGAGTTTGGAATCTTCTGTACGTAGGTGAGCAGCACCAGGCCCAATCCAAAGAATACCGACATCACCAGAGCCAGCGCGCTGTCAAATTTTACGCGGGTATGCCGCACAATACTGACAATAAACAGTGTTGCCAGCAAACCGGAAATAAGGGCGCCCAGAAGCAGAACCTCTGTATTTTTACTGCCTGACAGAACAAAGGCCATCACCACACCGGGGAGGGCGGAGTGGGATACTCCGTCACCCAACAGGCTTTGCCTGCGAAGCACTGCAAAGCTGCCGAGTACTCCGCTGATCAGCCCCAAGAGGGCCGAACCCAGAGCCACTGTCTGGAATGTATAGTCGGAAAATAACAAAATGATATTGCTTAACATCACATCACACCCCTTAGAAGCGTACCGGAGCTGTGGTAAGTCTTTTTTAAATTCTCTTCGTGGAATACTTCCTCCACAGGTCCACAGGCAACCACGCGCAGATTAATCAGGGTAACCCAGTCGAAGTAATCGGGTACCGTCTGCAGATCGTGATGGACGACCACCACGGTTTTATTCTGCTCCTTCAGATCTTTTAACAGTGCTACGATCGCCCGTTCCGTCTGAGCGTCTACCCCCTTGAAAGGTTCATCCATAAAGTATACCTCTGCTTCCTGTGCCAGGGCGCGGGCCAGGAAAACACGTTGCTGCTGACCGCCGGAGAGCTNNTACGTATATCATCATTACCATCCAGAAACCGGACGGCTCCGGTGACAGGCTTTAAGAGTCCTAGCATAGCCTTGATTAAGGTCGTTTTACCGGCTCCGTTTGGACCGACCACCGCCATCAGTTTTCCCCTTGGGATTTTTAAGTCAATATCCCAAAGGACAGGCTTGGCGTCATAGGCTACGGTTAAATCCTCTACCTCCACTGCATAGTTTAGTTGTCTTTCCATATGATTCCCTCCTGTCACTTTAAGGCATCCACAATCGTGTCAATATTTGCTTTAACGGTCAGGATATAAGTATCGGCTCTGGACTCGGCATCACCCAGGGAGTCGGAATAAAGCTCCCCGCCGATGGAAACATCAAAACCCTTCGCTTTTACCGCAGCCTGCAGCGCTTCAATGGTTTTTGGAGGCACGGAAGATTCTACGAAAATCGCCTTAATCTGCCGTTCCACAATGAAATTGGCCAGATCACTCACATCGGCGGTACCTGCTTCCGCATCGGTGCTGATGCCCTGCAGGGGCCGCACTTNNAAACGCATCGTGAGCGGTCACCAGCACGCGCTGTTCCTCCGGCAGTTCAGCAGCCCGGCCGTGAATGTACGTATCCGTCTCATCAAGCTCTTTTAAGTAAGCGTCCAGATTTGCTTCATACTCTGCCTTTCCATTGGGATCGGCTTCTGTGAATCCCTTTGCAACAGTTTTAGCTGCATCTTTCCATAGGGAAACATCGAACCAGATATGAGGATCGTAGATGGAGCTGTCTTCCTCCCATGCCAGAAGCCTGGATTCGTCTAAGCCCTTTTCAATGCAGATGACTGCCTGCCCCTGACTGGACAGGTTTTCAAATATTTCCCCCATTTTTCCTTCCAGGTGCACGCCGTTATATACTACTACATCCGCTTTCTGCATCAGGGAAACATCTCCGGCACTGGCCTGATACAAGTGTGGGTCAATACCTGGCCCCATCAGGCCGTTTCCCGTAACCAGTTCTCCGCCGATGGATGCAGCCAGATCAGCCAGCATGGTTGTGGTAGCAACTATATTTAATTTATCTTTTGAAGAGTCTGCGTTTATCGCCGGAGCAGAACAGCCCGTTAGCAATAATGTGAAACTCAGGATCGTGCCAAGAATGCCTTTGATTTTTTGATTCATGAGAAACCTCCTAAAAATATATTTGGTGTCATACCCCCTATAACTCGTCTACATAGATTTGACAGGCGGCCTTATAACTGATTTGAACACGTTTGCCTTCCAGGTCGAGCGTCAGCGGCCCTTCGTATGCCGCAGCTTCTATAATGCGGACAGAGCATCCAATGGTGATTCCGTTTTCCTGCAGATAGTCTAACAGTTCCTTTTCTTCCTTTACACGCCGGATATGGGAAGCCGCACCCATAGGCAGCAGGTTCAAGGTCAGCAGGGGAGCGTGGTCGATTTGGCCGTCAGGATGGGGAATTGCGCTGCCGTGGGGGCAATAGGCCGGGTAATTTAAAAACTTATCCAGCCGGGCTGTCAGGCGTGACGGGGTGATATGTTCCAGCAGTTCCGCGTCTTCATGCGCCTCACTCCACGAGTAGCCAAGATGCCGCATCAGGAAAACCTCCCAGAGCCTGTGGCCCCGCACCAGCGAAATGGCAACCTGAATTCCCTCAGGCGTCAGGCACGAGCCTTTGTAAGGCTCATAATGGATCAGGCCCTCCCGCTTCAGCTTTCCCAGCATTTCCGTTACAGAAGCAGGAGCGATCTGTAAAGTTTCCGCAATCTGCTTATTGTTTACCAATTCTTCCATGCCGCCGAGCTTATAAATAGCTTTTAAATAATCTTCTTTGTTTGGTGTCATTTTATCTTCCTCCGGTTTAGACATATAAACCCCGCCATCTGCGTGGGTAAGGATATTGTTTAAAGGGTATAAGGTTCCTTTATACCGCTAAGATCTTCCCAATCAATCCAATCAGCAGGATTAGGGCGGTTACTATTAATGTAGGTATCTTGCTGCGAAAAAGCCGTTTTGTATAAGCATCCATAATTTTCTCCTGTTGTGTTGTATTATTTAAATATTTAGGCATACCTAAACTTTATTATATTATATGCCTAAATCCGTGGAAATGCAAGTGGTATGCAAATGAAATCAATTATTTCGTCATCCTGATCTGTTAGGGGAGGGAAATAACGTTTCCCTTGGCTAATTTATGATACCTAAGTAGGAAGTGTTACGAATACACTGTATAAAGTCTGAAAAACAGAGGATGAATGACAATGAGCCAACTACCGCCTCAGGAATTCCGTACCGTCCGGGGATATGAACTGAAAAAACAAAATGAGGGCAGACTCACTCCTGCTCTTGAGGATTATCTTGAAATGGCGTACCGATTATGCCTGGAAGAAAGCTGCACTCGCATAAACAGACTTTCAGGGCGGCTGCACGTCCGTCCATCATCTGCATCAAAGATGGTATCCAAGCTTGTCCAGCTGGGTTATTTAAGATACGATAGTTTTGAAAATATCCTGTTGACTGATGAGGGAAGAATAACCGGCGATTATCTGCTGGAACGTCATAATACTTTGGAGCGCTTTTTTACCATGCTTAAAAGCCCGCGTCCTTTGGAAGAAGCAGAATTGGTTGAACACATGCTGGGGGATTTGACTGTATTGGAAATAAAGATGCTGATGGAGTTTTTTATTCAAAATCCGGATATTGAAAAGCAGTTTAAGAATTTTAGGGATATGGTTATCTTTTCTAGAAAATAAATGATCTGAAGGATTGCAGCAAACGCCTGCCCGGAAGATAGAAAAACCACATGCCCCTTTCGAATTCCGGGCATGTGGTTGGGTTGTAAGGTTCTCTGGTTGACCATAATGGAATCCACCCCATACAACCGGCACGATTTCATTACCGTTTANNTGCCGTTACTCTTTACAAGCAGCCTTTTATAAGTTGCATCCACGCCGATCGCCCCAATCGGAGCAGTGATCAAGATCGCTAAAACCGCAACCGTCAAAATCGTATTGCCGGCTGCAACGCCTGCCGCCAAAGGAAGTCCGCCGATTGCCGCCTGTACAGTTGCTTTTGGCAAATAGGCGATGGCGCAAAACAGGCGCTCCTTTGCACTTATTGGGGTTTTGGCAAGGCAGAAAAATACGCCGCATATCCGGATCAGAAGGGCAATAAAGATAAGGGCGACAGCCGCAAAACCGGCCTTTGCCGCATAGCTGACATCCACTGTTGCGCCTACCAATATAAACAGCATCAATTCCGCTGCCACCCAGATTTTTGAGAATTTTCCCGAC
>DJBG01000145.1 GCA_002429965.1 Hungatella sp. UBA5982 | reverse complement strand
CCCTCAAATGGGTATACGATCCCGATGAAAAAAAGATAGAGGCGTTTTTGGCGGCATTTCCCCAGGCGAAAGCCGCAAGGAGTGAGGAGGAAATCTTTTCTGATCCTGAAGTGAAGCTGATCGCCGGGGCTGCCATTACTTCCAAACGCTGCGAATTGGGCTTGCGGGTACTGGCTGCGGGGAAGGATTATTTTACGGACAAAGCGCCTCTGACCTCACTTTCTCAGTTGGAAGCCGCCAAAAGGGCTGTGGCGGAAAGCGGAAAAAAGTATATGGTCTACTATAGTGAGAGGCTGCACGTGGAATCAGCCGTGTACGCAGGACAGCTCATTGAGCAGGGTGCGATCGGTGAGGTGATCCAGGTCATAGGCATGGGACCCCATCGGTTAAATGCCCCCTCCCGCCCGGACTGGTTTTTCTTAAAGGACCAATACGGCGGAATCCTGTGTGACATCGGCTCTCACCAGATTGAACAGTTCCTCTTTTTTTCCAGGGCGAAGGATGCGAGAGTGGTCCGCAGNNGGCAACCGGGAGTATCCGGAGCTGGAAGATTTCGGCGATGCTATGCTGGTGGCCGATAACGGCGCCGTTCATTACTTTCGAGTGGACTGGTTTACGCCGGACGGACTGCGGACCTGGGGAGACGGACGCACCTTTATTCTCGGTACGAAGGGGTATATTGAGATCCGAAAATTCGTCAATGTCGGTACGGAAGATGAGATTGGAAATCACGTCTATTTGGTCAATGAGGAGGGAGAATTTCACTATGCGGTGGAAGGGCAGGTAGGCTATCCGTTTTTCGGACAGTTGATCTTAGACTGTGTAAACCGCAGCGAATACGCCATGACGCAGGCGCATGCTTTTAAGGCGGCGGAATTAAGTATACTAGCGGAGCTGAATGCCGAAAAGATCAAGTGACGCAAGGGGAGTTTCCGATGAACCGGATTTATGAGAAGTTTGAAGAAGACTGCAAATGCGATTTTAAGGATTTAGTGGCTGTGGAGCGGGCTTACCACAGTCACGACGGCTTTGAGGTCTATTTATTTTTAGACGGTGAGATTAATTATTACATCGAACAGTATTGCTATCCCTTGATGGGGAGTGAGCTATTGCTCATCAATCCGAGAGAATATCACCGCGCCGTCCTCTTAGATACTGTGAAATACAAGAGAATGACGTTGAACGTGAGCGCAGGTATACTAAGAGAGCTCTCTGACGCTTNNGACTGCTTGCTTTACGAACGCTAAAGGGACAGGAAAGGTCCTGCATTTGAATACCCAGGAGCTGCAAAGCTTCATCTTTGCCGCAAAACAACTGGAGATGGCCCTGAATGGAAGGGCTGCTTACGGACATAGGCTGTTGGCGAAATCCTGTCTGCTTCAAGTGCTTGTGCAGTTAAACCGGCTGTTCTTAATGGCAGGTAAGCAAAAAATTGAGAACACTATGCCTGCGCTGGTGCAGAAAGTTATCGAATACGTAGAGCAAAATTTGACGGATCATATCAACCTGGACGACATATCAAGCAGCCTTTGCTTTAACTCTGCGTATATAAACCGGCAGTTTAAGAAAATCACGGGGCTTACCATTGGGCAGTATATCCTGTGCAAAAAAGTGGATTTGGCTAAGCGGTATCTGTGTGAAAACCACTCTCTAATGGAGGTTTGTGAACTCTCCGGCTTTAACGATTACTCAAATTTCTCACGGACTTTTACAAGCAGGGTTGGCTGTTCTCCCAGTGAATATCGAAAATAAGACTTAAGGAATAAATGGAAGGTGACCTGGCGCGCAGCCGCATTTTGCGTGAACGTGCCCGGGGGGAAAGTCCGCTATGGGGGCAGTTTCGTTATAATAAGGAGGAGCAAAATGAAGAAAAAACAGTGCTTAATGATAGCAGGAGTTGTATTGGCTTTTGCGTTGACCGCATGCAGCAAGGGAGAGGAGAAAACGTCTGGGAATGAACCGGATCCGGCACAGAAGACTGCCGCAGCTATGGACAGCGGCAAGGCAGGGATCCACCAGGAACTGGATGGTGTGCGCATGAAAGAGACGACAAAGATCACCGTGGAGGTCTATGACCGCGCCAATGACGGCGGTTCCAAGCCGGAGGATAATTATTATACCAATTATATCAAAGAGGGAATGCTGCGGGATCATAATATAGAGGTAGAGTTTATACCCGTACCTCGCTGGACGGAGACAGAGCAGATCAACAATCTTTTAGCAGGTGGTTCTGCTCCAGACATCTGTGTATCCTACTCCTATCCGGTGGTTTCCACTTACTCAGCTATGGGTGCAGTCGTGGATATGGCGCCGATTCTTGAAGATTACAAAGATGTTTTACCAAATCTTTGGGAACTTTTGGGTGAAGAGAATTTGTATTATAATAAGGACCCGAAAGCCGGCTCCATATACGCAATAGAGTCTCTGCGGGCCAATCAGGCGACTTTATGCACCTTTGTCCGGGCGGATTGGCTCAAAAAGCTGAACATGAAAGAACCGACAACTCTGGAAGAATTTGAGACTATGCTGTATGCTTTTAAGGATAATGCCGATATGCTGTTGGGGGCGGATGCAGCAAAGCTGGTACCGCTTGCCTATAGTTTTGACGCCGGATGGCGTGCCCAGCCCTTAGTAGGCTCCTTTGTACCTACGTCCATGACCGAAAAGGATTATTACATCAATAATTTTGCCAGTGACAGACTGATGACCTATCCCAATGTCAAAGAGGGCTACCGGCTGTTGAACAAATGGTATAACGATGGCCTGATATGGAAAGATTTCGGGATTTATCCCACCGGAGACCCCACGGAGGACAATATGATTAAAGCTGGTTATGTAGGCGCTTCCATTGGTCCTAACTGGGATTACCCTTACAGAAACGGCGAAGACTCCATCCAGGCAAACATACAGCGTGCCACCGGAGATGAAGAGGCTGGAATGGTTGCTATTGACCCCTTTCAGGATGATACGGGTGCAAGACGCAAATACATCTACAGCCCCGCAGGGACTGACAGAAAAATATTTTTCCCGGCTACAAACAACGAACCTGTGGCTTCGGCACTTTACTTAGACTGGATCAGTCAAATGGATAATCGTTTATTTTTACAGTTCGGCGAAGAAGGTGTAACCTGTGAGACACAGGGCGACGGTGCGGTCAAAACCTTGTCCGTCACCGGTGAGAAAATCATGAATTCCATAAACAACACTGACTATACTCTTACGATCAACGGGCTGAAGATGAAAGACGAGGAAACAACTCTAAAAACAGTGGCCTTGGGTTATGATACGGTTTCCTCTGATATTATCACAAAAGCTTATTACGCTTCAATGACTGACGGCTTCTTTCCTAAGCACTATAATCTGGGAGATATAGAGGCGGAATCCGGTATAGAGGAATCTCTTAGGGTAAAACGGGATGCTTTCTTAGATCAGGCTGTTTCAGCCTCCGTGGATAAATTTGATGCTATATTTGACAGCGGTTTTGCTGATTACCTAGCAAGCGGCGCCCAGGCCGTCATCGACGAGCGCACTGCTAAATGGCAGGAGTTTTTTGGAGATAGCACCAACGGAAAGTAATATTCGCCGCTTGGGTTATTAAGTGGGAACAAGCACCTCTGTTTTTAATAGAGGTGCTTGTAATTTCAAAGACTATGGTCGAGATTAAGAAAAAAGAGTTAGTACATTAATTGTCTTGTACGATTTTAACTGTGAGTTCGTATGATCTGCAATTTTTCCTATTGCTGGAGATTACTTCTTTGTACGAATCAATTCCCTATGCTATGGAGCTCCGGCCTTAGGCAGGCTGAAAATGAACTCTGATCCGACCCCTTCCGTGCTGACCACATCAATATTTTCTCCGTGGGACTGGATGATCTCCCTGACAATGGCAAGGCCAAGTCCGGTGCCCTTCTTATCCTTTCCCCTGGATAAGTCTGATTTATAGAACCTATCCCAGATCTTTTTTAAGCTTTCCTTTGGGATGCCGATTCCCGTATCTTTAATGGATACAAAGATCTTCTCATACTTTACTGAAGCCTGTATGTAGATGGTGGAATCTGCATGGCTGAATTTTATGGCATTATCTATCAGATTATAGAGCACCTGCTGTATCTTCCCAAGGTCCGCATAAACCATCTGAATGCTTTCAGAAAAGGTCAAATCAAAGGTGATGTTTCTATCACTGCATGTTCCTTCAAAAGAAGCGACGGTATCCTTGATAACCCGGTTGATGTCAAAGTTTGTACGGTTTAAATACCCCTTACTGTCCAGGGAATTAAGAGTCAGCAGCCCCTGGGTCAGCTTGTTCAGCCGGTCTGTTTCTGAAATGACCCTGTTCAAATATTTCTCATGCATCTCCGGCGGTATGGTTCCGTCAAGGATGGCTTCCAGATACCCCTTAATGGAGGTTAATGGAGAGCGGAAGTCATGGGAAACGTTGGCAATAAAGGTTTTCTGATATTCCTCCATCTTCCCAAGCTCGGTGGACATATAGTTAAGTGTAGCGGCCAGATAGCCCATTTCATCTCTTGTATTCACCTCAATATGGTGCGCTAAGTTTCCCTGGGCGTATTCGTTTGCTCCTGCCGTGATTTTTTTAAGAGGAAAATATACATTTTTAGTAAAAACCAGGAGGATAATAAGGGAAAGGCCAAACACCACCGCTGATGTGACATAAACGATGTTTAAAATCCCGTCTCTCTCCATTTTTAAATAGGATAAGGGCAGGTGGATCACCACATAGCCATAGGTGTTATAGTTCCCCGTAATGGGCGCATGGACGCTGAGGACATCATAGGAGAACTGGTGATAGTAATCGCCGATGCTGTAGGACTTGTTGCCCATTGAGGTAGGGTCGAAGTTTTCAATGACCTGTCCCTGTTTGTCAGACTGTGCACTGTCGGACACCACTTTGCCTTGCCGGTCAACGATCCATATCTGTGCATGGAGATAATTGCCCTCTTTCACCAACTCGGGATAGGAGGAGGTCAGCTTCATGTCCTTGCCTTGGTACATGCCGCTGTAGGAGGAAGCGATCTGATTGGCTTCGTCATACAGGGCTTCGGAACGGCGGCCAAGGAGATACTGGTCCGTGATTTCAGAAGAAAAGGTGGCAATGGTCACAAATCCAAGGAGGCCGAACAGCAGATAGCCAAGGATGAATTTATAATAGAGAGAATGTGTCATCTAGAGTTTCACCTCAAAACCATAGCACTCTATAAGAATGCCGTATTTATGCAAACCTGAGAGGGACAAATTTATTAATTGACTATTATTTGACTGATTCATAAAGCTACTCCATCTTATCAAAATTTACATCCAGGAATTAAAATGATTGGCGGCTATATTTTAGGCGCCTAATGGATGCTGCTACATCTTTGAAGACGATCCCGTCCTCCGGCGCATACTGCAAGGCGGATCGAAGAACTAAGACGTAATTAGATTTAGTATACATCTTTTCGGTAATTAAGTCACTTCTTATTTTCTCTATATGGGATTTTTGAATATTAATCGGTTTTATATTTCCAAGATAGGAGTTGATAAATTTTACTCTTTATAGTAACAAATTCGTGTCTGTGGCTTTAGGGTTCCCCTTTTTTCATTATCAATCCAAAGCCTATGAATCTCAAGATAGGTTATAATGGTATTGGCAGAAGCCTTGAAGAAAGAAAGATAGGATGATAAAGATAATGAAAAGGATTTACCATATCGAAGCCGGTGTTTGAATTTAAAAGCGATAAAGCTGAACTGACGCCAGCAGCAAAAATGAAGTCTAAAGAGAGAATTACCGAATGAAGTCTGCAGTATCTGATTGATCATTGATCGATATCTTTGGTTATATAAAATTGTTAAAAAAGTTAAAAAAGATATCAAAAATGGTCACAGGACATGTCGAAACTTTATATCTTATTGGTATAAGATTAAAATGACTACGACATAAAATTCATAGTAAATTGTTCATATAGAGCCTCCTTGTTTATAAACACCTGTCGAATCAGTTCGATGGGTGTTTTCTCTTTCCCCATAATAATTTTTCTGGCAATCGTCCATACTATCACGGAGGTGATAAACATGGAGAAGAACAAGGAAGATTTAGAAATCGAAAAAGAAGTGGCGGAGGAAGTGGAAACTTTCAACAACCACTGGGGAACCGGGCATTTCCTGGGGCCAAACACACTGAGATATAAAGAAAACAGAGATGTTTACGAGGAAAAGGACAGCGAGTAGCTGTCCTTTTCTTTTGCAACCGTTCCACAGAGAGGTGGTTACCTTTTTACCTCGAATTTGTAGCCGATTCCCCAAACCGTTGTCAGGGCCCAGCCAGTGTGATCCTTGATTTTTTCCCGGAGCCGTTTGATGTGGACATCAACGGTTCTGGTATCTCCGATGTATTCATATCCCCAGATATGGTCCAAAAGCTGCTCTCTTGTAAACACCTGGTTTGGTGAGGACGCCAGGAAATAAAGAAGCTCCAGCTCCTTGGGCGGCATCTCGATGGAATGGCCCATATAGATTACGGAATAATTCGTCAGGTTGACAATGAGATCCGGATATTCCACATAGTCTCCCTGGTGGTCCGTATGGAGAGCGGCAGGAACAGGGGTCGTCTGGTAACGCCTTAATACAGCCTTTACACGAGCCACAAGTTCCTTGGAATCAAAGGGTTTGATCATATAATCGTCAGCGCCCAGTTCCAGGCCAAGAACCTTGTCAAAGACCTCTCCCTTGGCAGACAGCATGATGATGGGGACCTGGGAGGAGGAACGCATTTCCCGGCAGACCTGGTAGCCGTCCATGCCGGGAAGCATCAAGTCTAAAAGCACCAGGTGGGGACGGAACTCCGGGAATACCCGGAGCGCCTCCTCTCCGTCGCCTACGATTTCTGTTTCATAGCATTCTTTTAACAAATATAGGGAAATTAATTCTGCGATGTTGCTGTCATCGTCTACAATCAATATCCGCTGTTTTTCTGCCATAATGGACCCCTTTCTCAAATGATTCACGCAAAGACAAGCCAGGAGGATATGCCTGCATATCCATTTGGCGGCTGCCCACGAGGTATTTACTTAAATGAAACGATGGTTACGCCGGAATCCCCTTCGCCAAAGGCGCCAACNNTTACATACTTTAACTTCTTTAAGTGCTTGTGCACCGCATTTTTTAAAGCTCCCGTTCCACGGCCATGTACCACACGCACCTGGGGAAGGTGGGCCAGATAGGCATCGTCTAAGTATTTGTCCAGCTGGGGAATGGCTTCATCCGTGGTCATTCCGATCAAGTTAATCTCCGGAGAGATGGAAAAGGATTTGGACATACGTGTGGAACTGCTTCCGCTTCCTGATTTCTTGGAATTGTTTGTAGCGGGAGTGGAAACAGACACTTCGCCCAGAAGCTCTAAATCCGAAAGGTTGACCAGTGAACGGAGAATCCCCATCTGCACGTACAAATCGCCTTTTGCATTGGGAAGAGAGCTGACAGTCCCGTTTAAGTTCATGCTTAATACTTTTACGCCGTCTCCCAGCTTAAGATTTTTGGGATCGATCCGCTTTCCAGGCTGTTTTTTCTCGTTTTTTAAGGAAAGGGAAGAATCCACATCCTGAAGCTTGCTTCTTAACTTGCTTCTCTGTTCTTCCAGCTCCTTGCTGACGCCTGAATCTGCGGCCAGCTTGTTAATATTCCGTATGGTCTGATCTGCCGTATCCTTGGCATCCCGGAGGATACTCTGGGCCTCCTCTTTGGCCGCCCGTATCATCTGATCCCGGCGTTCATCAAGCCGTTCTTCCTTCTGGGTCAGTCGGGCTTTCAGCTGTTCTACCTCCTGCTTATAGGAGGCGATCTGGATCCGTTCCTTTTCAATGGTGACACGGTTTTCTTCCAGATGGGTCAAAAGATCCTCAAAGTTTTCATCCTTTGCCTGAAGGTTGTTTTTTGCATCTTCAATAATATAATCAGGAAGTCCCAGCTTTTTGGAAATGGCAAAGGCGTTGCTCTTGCCCGGCACACCGATTAAAAGGCGGTAGGTGGGCCTAAGAGTCTCTACGTTAAACTCACAGCAGGCATTTTCCACGCCTGGGGTTGTGAGGGCAAACACCTTTAGCTCACTGTAATGAGTAGTGGCCATGGTGCGGCATTTCATATTGTGAAGAAATGACAGGATGGAGATGGCAAGGGCCGCTCCTTCCGTTGGATCGGTTCCAGCCCCAAGCTCGTCAAACAGGCAGAGAGAATTGCTGTCTGCCTGGCCCAGGATCTGGACAATGTTGGTCATATGGGCGGAAAAAGTACTTAAACTCTGCTCAATGCTCTGTTCATCTCCGATATCTGCAAACACTTCATCAAACACAGCCAGCTGGGAACCGTCAAAAGCCGGAATATGAAGGCCGGACTGTCCCATGAGAGTGAATAAGCCCACTGTCTTTATGGAAACTGTTTTTCCTCCTGTATTTGGTCCGGTTACGATTAACAGATTAAAGTCCCGGCCCAGATGGATGCTGATGGGAACCACCTTGGCTGGGTCAAGAAGGGGATGACGTCCATCCTTAATGTTTATGATCCTTTTTGTGTTAAATACCGGTTCGCTTGCATTGTAATGTTTGGATAAGGCGGCTTTTGCAAAAATGAAATCCAGTTTGGTCAGAATTTCAAAATTCATACCCAGCTCCTCAAGATAGGGAGCCAGCTGGTTGCTTAAATCGGCCAGGATCATTTCGATCTCTTTTTGTTCCTGGATTTCCAGGGCCCTTAAGTCATTATTAAGCTTTACGATGGCCATTGGTTCGATAAAGAGTGTGGAACCGGTGGAGGACTGGTCATGAACCATGCCTGATACCTGGGATTTATGCTCGGATTTCACCGGGAGACAGTAACGTCCATCTCTCATGGTGATCACCGCGTCCTGTAGATAGGTCCGGTTGGAGTTTAATATGGAGTTTAACTGAGTATGGATCTTATCATTAATAGAACGCATGGAGCGCCTTACATGATGAAGTCCCGGGCTGGCGTCATCGCTGACCTCCTCTTCGGAGAGGATACAGCGTTTGATTTCCGTGTTGACCGGGGTTAAGGGTTCCAGCATCCGGAAGAATTCTTCCAGTGAGTCGTCCGGCAGCTCAGAGTCCTCATGACGTCCGTAGGCTTTTACCCGGGCTGAGGCGGTGAGAAGGGAACTGATGGAAAGAATCTCCACGATTCCAAGAGAGCTTCCTACGTCCAGGCGCTTTATGGAAGGCCGTATGTCCTTAATTCCCCCAAAAGAGATGCCGCCTTTTTGGCGCACTCTTGTAGCGGCATCGGTCGTCTCGCTCTGGGATCTCACGATCTCCTGGTAGTCCGTTGATGGGACCAGATTCCGGCACAGCGTCTTGCCTGAATCGCTGGAAGCGTATTCCGCAAGCTGTGCAATGATTTTATGATATTCTAAAGTTTTTAATGCTTTCTGATTCATATATTATTCCTTGTTTATTCTGCTTTCTTTGCATTGTGGTCCGGTGATGATGGTATCTGTTACAGTATAGCATATATGGGACAAAAACTGCAATCCTCAGGTTGTTTTTCATGCTATGGAGATAATTATAATGTTTCTGGATTTATAGAAATTATTCTTTATGTACCCGGATAGAGTCTCATTTCTGTAGGTTTTTCTTGCATTAAGGGGCGAACAACCTTATAATAGTATTTAGGTCTTCTGCAAAGGAGGGTAAGTATGCCGGAAAATAACGGGCCAGATGATAGAAAGACGGAGCCCCGTCGGTTTATCAATGAAAAGATAGTGAGACAGCCCATGTCAAAAAGGGATATGCTAAAAAGGACTTTGGGCCTTTTTGCGACTGCGGTTATTTTCGGAATTGTTGCAGCTGTTACATTTGCCATATCCCGACCTGTAGCTGAAAGATTTTTTGCAAAAGGATCCACCAGTGAAAGCATTCCTGTAACCATACCAAAGGATGATCCAGAAACAGCGCCTTCCGAGACTGAAACAGAGTCTGCGGCTGAGACAGAACCGATAGTCGATATTTTAAAGTCCGCCATGGAGAAATATCCGTTTTCAGTAGATGATTTAAATACCCTGTATGGAAACTTAAGGTCACTTGTCCAAAAGGCGGACAAGGGGATCGTAACGGTTCATTCCGTAAAGACCCAGACAGACTGGTTTAACAACCCTGTGGAAAACTCCGGCCTGTTTTCGGGAGTGATCATCGCTTCCACAAACCAGGAGCTTCTTGTGCTGACACCAGATGGAGCGGTGGAGGATGCGGAGGCGATCCGTGTGGCATTTTCCGACGGGACAGAGGTCCAGGGGACCATTAAGCAGACCGATAAGCTTTCCGGAATGGCTATCGTAAGCATTTCTACGGCGGATCTTGGAAGGGCTTTGTTAGAGGAAATAAAGGCCATTGAGCTGGGAAATTCCTATTCCGTGAAGCAGGGTGATTTAGTTGTGGCCGTTGGCGGTCCTGCCGGAATGGTCCATTCTGTTGGATATGGATTTATATCTTATATAACGAAAAATGTGCAGATTACCGATGGTATGACGCGCATCCTTTATTCTGATGTGAAGGGGAATGCCGGGACCGGCACGTTTATCATGAACACATCAGGCCAGATCATCGGCTGGGTAACGGATGAACATAAGAATGACGGCAGTAAGGATATGACGGCAGCCATGGCCATATCCGACTATAAGAGTATTCTGGAAAAGATGAGCAATGGCGTGTCATACCCATACTTTGGAATTAAGGGACAGGAAGTAAGCGCCGTCATGAATAGCAACGGTATGCCACTTGGGGTGTACGTAGTTGATGTGAATGCAGATAGCCCTGCCTACAATGCCGGGATCCAGTGCGGCGATATCATAAGGACTATGGGAGATGAAACCATTGTAACCATGAAGGACTTTCAGTCAATCCTTGAAGATTCCAATCCAGGAGATGTGATACCTGTGAGTGTTTCCCGCAATGGAAGGGAAGAATATAAAGAGATACAGTATCAGGTAACCATTGGAGCCAGGTAATCTTCCTGGCTTCCGTGTTGCCTGGGGTTAAGAATGTGGAGGAAAACAATGAGGTATGTAGAATCATTCCGTGAGGGAATGCATGTGTCAGATGTGTATTTATGCAAAAATAAGCAGATTGCCCTTACGAAGTCAGGAAAAGAATATGGAAACCTGATTCTTCAGGACAAGACCGGAACAGTGGATGCAAAAATCTGGGATCTGGGATCTCCGGGAATCGGGAATTTTGAAACTCTGGATTATGTATACATAGATGCAGATGTGACCGTTTTCCAGAATTCCAATCAGTTGAATATTAAACGGATCCGGAAAGCGGATGAGGGTGAATTTACACCTGGCGATTATTTACCGGTTTCCTCTAAAAATATCGGACTTATGTATGAGGAGTTTCTGGGCTTTATCCGGGCAATTAAAAACCCCTATTTAAAAAAGCTGTCGGAAAGTTTTTTTGTAGAGGATGCTGCTTTTGCAAAGGCATTTCAGTTTCACTCTGCGGCAAAAAGTGTTCACCACGGCTTTGTGGGCGGACTTTTGGAGCATACCTTAAGCGTTGTAAAGCTGTGTGATTATTACGCCGGCTATTACCCGTACATTAACCGGGATTTACTCATCACCGCTGCCATGTTCCATGACATCGGAAAAACCAGGGAGCTTTCCATATTTCCGGAAAACGACTATACCGATGACGGGCAGCTTTTGGGCCACATCATCATTGGAACAGAAATGGTGGGAGAGAGGATCCGGACGATTGCAGGCTTTCCGGAAAAGACGGCCTCCGAGCTGAAACACTGCATTCTGGCCCATCATGGGGAGCTGGAATACGGTTCTCCTAAAAAACCGGCTTTGATTGAGGCGCTGGCTTTGAATTTCGCAGATAATACGGATGCCAAGTTGGAGACCATGATCGAGGTGTTAAAGGGCGCAGGAGACAACAATGGCTGGCTGGGTTTTAACAGGCTGATGGAAAGCAATATACGTAAGACATCGGAATAACATAGGAAAGGCGTATCAGGAATTTTGGAAATCCTGATGCGCCTTTTCTTTTTATGGAAATGTCTGATTTAGGAGGAGAAGGAAATTTTAGAATTTCTTTCGTTTTCTGTGTCACTCCATTTAAGATTGCTTTCGTATCCTTAAATTGAAGTAAAAAGAGAGAAATTGTGGTATCATAAATTGGGATACTGCAGGCAGCATGCCCTATCACTTGCCAGGTAACATCTTAAGGGTATATCTTTTGCCCAAAAACCGGGCAGGAATGGGAAAAGGAGAGAGAACATGGAAGCAAACCACATCTTATTGGTAGAGGATGATAAAGAGATCAGAGAAGGAATCGTGATTTATTTGAGAAGCCAGGGATACGAGGTATTCCAGGCGGCGGACGGTGTGGAAGGCCTTAAGGTTTTAGAACGGGAAGAGATCCATCTGGCTATTGTGGATGTGATGATGCCCCGAATGGATGGTATTACTATGACCGTAAAATTAAGAGAGACTCATGATTTTCCTGTGATCATCCTGTCGGCAAAGTCTGAGGAAGTGGATAAGATCATGGGGCTTAATATCGGCGCCGATGATTATGTTGCAAAGCCATTTACGCCCATGGAGCTGTTGGCAAGGGTAAATTCCCAGCTCAGGCGCTATAAAAAATATATGGATATGCTGGAAGCAAAGGAGCAGAGGGAGAAAAGCAATGTTTATTCCATCGGAGGGCTGGAGCTGAATGAGGATACGGTGGAAGTTACCGTTGATGAAAAGCCGGTGAAGCTGACTCCCATTGAATTTAAGATTTTGGCTCTTCTTATGAAAAACCCGGGAAGAGTGTTCTCGGCAGAAGAGATTTATGAGCGGGTCTGGAATGAACGGGCCATTAATACCGATACGATCATGGTTCATGTAAGGAAAATCAGGGAAAAGATCGAGATCAACCCGAAGGAGCCAAAATATTTAAAGGTGGTGTGGGGCGTTGGATATAAAATTGAGAAACAGGCATAGGATCAGCGCATTTCTGGCATTGATTGTTATTTTGTCGGCTGCATCCGTCATGGTGGGGCTTTATCCGTTTTTTAAAAATGAATCAGCCAGGTACGAGGAGCCTGTTTATGGGCAGGATGCGTTTCTTAAGCATCTGGTGCTGGGCAATTATGTGCTTTATCTGGAACAGGCCCAGTATGATCAGGGCAGTGTTATATCTCCCTTCCAGTTCTATTTCCCCCTGGCAGAGGAAGAATTAAAGAATGGTGTGAACAGCCAGACGGCAGTCTCGGAAGGAGAGCCGGACGTCATGGAAGGAGTGGATACCATTGCCGTCGCCGGAGAGGAATCAAGTGGATTTTCTGACCAGGAGGAGCGCTATGATTATTTAAAGGAGCTGCGTCAAAACTGTGTCCGGGAATATGAATCCTGGAGCCGGAATTTTAATGGCATAAGAAATTACATGGATTATCAGATCCTTGATGGGAATGGCAAAGTTTTGGCTGATCATGCAGGAGGCCGCTCCATTGGAGGAAGCGGTGAATATACGTTTAAGGCAGAGCTTCGTTATGATGATCTGGGGCGTATGCAGGCCGGGGCCGTAAGCGGAGAAAATACGGTCAGGCTTATGAATACCCTGGGGATGTTAGGAGATAAGGACCCCATGAGTGATTACTATTGGGAACAGTATCGTTATGAGACGGATTTAAAACTGAAAAACCCAAAAAATGTTACCTTCGCTTATGGAATGAGGGCACAGCAGATTGCTGCATATGAAGAGGAGAGAGAAACTGTCTGGAATGCCTATAATTACTCAGGCAGTGTTTCCAGGATCTTTTTGGGCCTGGTCTGCGCCGTAGCGATTGCAGCCTTTTTCCTCTCCTGTTTTGATCCGGGCCTGCCGGAGTGCAGCAGGATTTTACGAACGCCTTTTGAAATCGTTGCGGGAATAATCTGCGGCGGCGTATTTTTTGGTACAGGGCTTACAAATCTCGTGGCAGTGACAAACCGGGGAGATTTGTATGACGCTCTTATGCGGGCCAATTTCCTGCCGCTGGTGGCGGGGGTCATGATAAAGCTCTGGAACCTGATGTGGTGGTCCATCCCTTTTGCCATCGTCTACTGGGCGGTTCTATGCGTGCGCGATGTCATTCATATCGGTTTGAAGCGTTACCTTCATGAACGGACTCTGTGCGGCTGGTTTTGTCAATGGGTGAGAAACCTTTGCCGTAAAGTTTATAATTTTGTAGGGAATATCAACCTGCAGGAACGGTCAGACCGGACCATTTTCCGGATCGTGGGAGTGAACTTTATCATCCTGTCTGTTCTTTGCAGCCTGTGGTTTTTCGGAATCGGTGCTTTGATACTTTATTCTATCATTTTGTTTATTGTGATGAGAAAGTATTACAGGGATTTAAGTGACAAATACCAGATCCTTTTAAGAGTCACAAACCAGATCGCAGAGGGCAATCTGGAGGTCGCCATAGAAGAAGACTTAAGTGTGTTTGAGCCATTTAAGAAGGAGATCCAGAAGATACAAAGCGGGTTCAAGGTGGCAGTCGGTGAGGAGGTAAAAAGCCAGAAGCTAAAGACGGATTTGATCAGCAATATGTCCCATGATCTGAAAACTCNNAACTCCTTTGACGGCGATTATAACTTATGTAAACCTCTTAAGGGATGACCAGGCGACGCCGGAGCAAAGGAAGGCCTATATAGATATACTGGAACAGAAATCAATGCGTTTGAAAGCGCTTATTGAGGACCTGTTTGAAATCAGCAAGGCTAACAGCAACAATGTGACGCTGAATCTGGAGGATGTGGACATTGTCAGCCTGTTAAAGGAGGTCAGCCTGGAGCTTAGTGATAAAATAGAGGAATCTACCATAGATTTCAGGTGGAATTTACCGGATGAAAAGATCGTTCTTCCTCTGGACAGCCAGAAGACCTACCGGATATTTGATAATTTATTGACGAATATTATTAAATATGCAATGCCTTATACCAGAGCTTATATTGATATGAAGAAGGAAGGAGACTATGTGGTCACTACTTTGAAGAATGTTTCGGCTGCAGAGCTTACCTTTAATCCGGATGAAATAACCGAAAGGTTTGTCAGGGGAGACCAGTCCCGGAACACGGAAGGCTCCGGCCTTGGAATGGCGATTGCGAAAAGCTTTGTAGAGCTGCAGAACGGCAGGCTTCAGATAGAAGTGGAGGCAGACTTATTCCGGGNNCCCTGCAGCTTGCTGCAGGGTATTTGACTATGGCTGGAAAAAGAATGGAATCTGTGGTTAATCTTCTTGAAAAGGGAGAAGGAACTGTTTATACTATATGTAAACACACCAGTGTACCGGCAGACGGGTGTTAAGAATGGGTAATACCTTTTGGGTATACCTTTATACCCGACCGCATGGGAAGAAAATTAGGAAAGAGAGGGTTACGGTTATGATAATACAGAGCAGACGGGTCTGGATTGCAGGGCAGTTCATCCCGGCACAGCTACAGGTGGAAGATGAAAAGATTAAGGCAGTCCATGAGTATGGTGAGATGGCGGCAGATCAGGATTACGGGGATGACAGGATTGTTCCGGGATTTATTGACATCCATACCCATGGGGCTTATGGATATGATACCAACGACGGTGAACCGGAAGGGCTGCGTGAATGGATGAGGCGGATACCGGAAGAGGGAGTGACCTCTATCCTTCCGACCACAGTGACCCAGATGCCGGATGTGCTGACTAAGGCGGTTGCCAACGTGGCGGCTGTGGCGGAAAGCGGATACGAAGGCGCGGAGATCCTTGGAATTCATTTTGAAGGGCCTTATTTGGATATGAAATATAAAGGTGCTCAGCCGCCGGAGGCGATTGCTACCGCTTCTGTAACGCAGTTTAAAGAGTATCAGGAAGCGGCAAAGGGTTTGATTAAATATATTACCCTTGCACCGGAGCATGATGAGGGATTCACCCTGACAAGGTATTGTAAGGATACCGGAGTGGTAGTGAGTATGGGGCACTCGTCTGCAACCTACGAGCAGGCGCTTATGGGGATCGCAAATGGGGCGACCTCTATGACTCATGTGTATAATGGCATGACACCTTATCATCACAGGAATCCTGGGCTGGTAGGAGCTGCGTTTAGGGTGAGGGATATTTATGGCGAAATCATTTGCGATGGGTGCCATTCTCATTTGGCGGCGCTTAATAATTATTATGCGATTAAGGGTAGGGATCATGCGATTATGATTACGGATTCTCTTTGCCCTAAGCATTGCCCTGTTGGTATGGATTTTCAGCTGGGGGGGCATAGCATTGAGATTAGGGAAAATGGCCTGGCTTATTTGAAAGGAACGGATACGATTTCGGGTAGTACGCTTAAGGCGAATAAGGGGCTGAAGATTCTGGTGGAAGAGGCTATGGTTCCTTTTGATTCGGCACTGAATTCCTGTACGATTAATCCGGCTAAGTGCTTGGGAGTTGATGATAGGAAGGGTAGACTGGTTGCGGGGTATGATGCGGACTTTGTGGTTCTTCGGGATGATTATGATGTGGTTCAGACTTATTGTAGGGGTGGGGCGATGTTGTAGTGAGGGAGATGGGGGAGTTAAAGATTGAGTTTGATTGTGTGGCCCGCGGGTCCGCAGTGCTCAAGCTCGAATCCGCTGCGCTCCTTCTCGCTTGACGGCTGGCAACCTATGTCCTCAAAATCAAAAGCACCCACAAGAATGCAAGCATTCTTGTGGGTGCTTTCGTTTTTAAGGACGCACTGCTCGTAGCTTTACAATATCCGTACATTCTTCAAAGCTCCTGTCTTTGAAAATTCTGTCCATTCACAAACATTTACGGCATGATCACCGATGCGCTCTAAATATTTTGCCACCATTAACAGATCAATGCATTGATCAATATGCTCAGTGGATTGCTTTAATAAATCAACTACATCATTTTTTACCTTATCGAATAATTCATCAACGACATCATCCTGCTTTTCGATCTGATTTGCAATCTCCAAATCCTGGTTTATAAAGGCTTCGATGGAGCAGCGGACCATTTCGCGGGCGGCTGAGGCCATGGAGGGGATGTGGCGGACTACATGGTAAACGTGTTCGCCCTTTATGCGCAGGATGAGCTCGGCGATGTCGGAAGCGTGGTCGCCGATACGCTCTAAGTCCGTAACTACCTTTAAGGCGCTGGAAACCACTCTTAAGTCTCCTGCAACAGGCTGCTGGCGTAAGATGATGGAGAGGCAGCGGGCCTCGATGGAGCGCTCTAAATCGTTGATGGTACGGTCTCCTTTTATAATATCCTCTGCCTTCTCAAAATCCTGGTCTTCAAATGCTATAAAGCATTCTTCAATGGAGGTTTCTACCATACGCCCCATTTCTTTTATGTCATGGTTTAATTGGCTTAATTCATGTTCATAATTAACTCTCGTTGTCATTTTTCGTTCTCCTTATTTGTTCTATCAATAAAATGGATCAGCCGAAGCGTCCGGTGATATAGTCTTCGGTTCTTTTGTCCTTAGGTGTAGTGAAAAGATCGGTTGTGGAAGCGTATTCCACCACCTCTCCAACAAGGAAAAAAGCGGTATAATCAGCGATTCTGGTTGCCTGCTGCATGTTGTGGGTAACGATTGCAACCGTGTACTTTTCTTTCAGCTCATCCATCAGGTCTTCGATTTTTAAGGTGGAGATAGGGTCTAATGCAGAGGTGGGTTCATCCATAAGCAGTATCTCAGGTTCAACTGCCAGAGCGCGGGCGATACAAAGGCGCTGCTGCTGGCCGCCGGAAAGGCCGAGGGCTGACTTCTTTAAACGGTCGGACACCTCATCCCAGAGAGCTGCCCCTTTTAAGCTTTTTTCTACAATGGCGTCGAGCTCGGATTTATTCTTTATGCCATGGATTCTCGGGCCGTATGCCACATTGTCATAAATGCTCATTGGAAACGGGTTCGGCTGCTGAAATACCATGCCGATTTTTTTTCTTAAAAGGGTGGTGTCGACCCGTGGATCATAGATGTTTTCTCCGTCTAAAAGAACTTCTCCTTCTATTCTTACGCTTGGAACAAGGTCATTCATTCGGTTTAATGTTTTTAAGTAGGTGGATTTTCCACATCCGGAAGGGCCGATAAATGCCGTAATTTTATTTGTAAAGAGATTTAGGTTTACATCCTTAAGGGCATGGTTCGTTCCATAGTATAAATTTAAATTATTGGTTGAAATTTTTACTGTATTGGTATTCACGATTCTTTGACCTCCGTATTGAATTTATGAGACAGATATTTTGCAAGTCCGTTTATTGCCAGTACGATGACCAGAAGAACAACGGCAATTCCGAAGGCCTGGCCATATTTGGCCTTTTGCATGCATAAGTAAAGCTGAATCGTCAGGGTACCGCCGGATTCGAAGATCTTACCGAAAAAGTCCTTAGGAAGTAGATAACCGCTTCCTGCCGTAAAGAGAAGGGCAGCGGNNTCCCACGATACGTCCGATGGCCAGAATGATTCCGGTTACAATGCCTGGCATGGCGCTGGGAAGCAGGATGGTCCGGATCATGTACCATTTGGTCGCACCGATGCCCAGGGCGCCGAAGCGGTAGCTCTCCGGAACGGTTTTTAAGGCTTCCTGGGTGGTCCTGGTAATAAGGGGAAGAACCATGATGGATAAGGTTAAAGCGCCGGTAAGAATGGAATAACCAAGGCCCAGGGTGATACCAAAAAATACATAGCCAAAGAGGCCGAAGATAATGGAAGGGATACCCGCCAGGGTCTCTGTAGTGAACTCAATGATGCGGATTACCTTTCCGCCCTTTGCATATTCGTTTAAGTAAATGGCTGCGCCAACGCCCAGTGGAGTGGCAATTAACAGGGTAATGACCACCACATATAGGGTGTTTACAATATTTCCGACGATACCAAAGGTTCCTCTGATCGTACTTGGCACAGTGGTCAGAAATTCCCAGCTGATTTGGGGAACGCCACGGACAAACACATAGCCCATGATCCCAATGAGGACCAGAATGGAGATGGAAGCGCATAAGTAAATAAGAACCGTTAAGACAGAATCGGAGGTCCGGTTTTTCCGGTTATAAATGCTATGTGTTACTGCAGAATCTTTTTGAACAGGAATAACGATATCATTTGTCATGGCTTTCCTCTCCTTTCTTTAACAGGTTGTTAAGCGTAATGTTAATGAGCATGATAAAGGCAAACAGGATAAGGCCTATGGTAAAAAGCACCTGTTTGTGGAGTCCGGCGGAATAAGACATCTCCGATACGATCGCAGTAGTAAGGAAACGGACCGAGTTAAATGGAAGAGGTATATTTACCGAACTTCCGGACACCAGGCTTATGGCCATTGCCTCACCGATGGCCCGGCCTGTTCCAAGGACAATTGCGGTAATGATACCGGACTTTGCAGCCGGAAGGACCGCATTGAAAATCGTCTGGATCTTGGTGGCTCCAAGAGCCAGGGAAGCGCTTCTAAGGTGCTGTGGAACAGCACGGAGCGCTGATTCGCTGATGTTGATAACCGTAGGAAGAATCATTAAGGCCAGCACTAAAACAGCGGAGATCAGATTCGCGCCTCCGGTAAACTGGTGGGTGGCGGATCCTGCAAATAATTTTAACTCAAGCTTATACATCAAAGGGTTTAAAATCAGGATTCCAAGCAAACCATAAATAACAGAAGGAATGCCGGCTAACAGTTCTACTGCCGGTCGCACGATATTGGTAAGCCTTACAGGGGCTACTTCAGCCAGGAAAACGGCAGTCATAACGCCAATGGGAACGCCGATCAGAATCGCCAATGCTGTTCCCACGATGGAGGTCAGAATAACATATAGGATGCCAAAGCTTGGAGAAGCAGCTTCCGGCATCCAGATGGTTCCGAATAAAATATCCAGTATCCCCACCTTAAAAAGTGCTGGCGTGCCGCTTATGATCATGTACAAACTGATAGAGGCCACAGCCAAAACGGCAAAGAAGCCGCAGATAGTAAAGATAACCTCTGCAGCATGCTCAACACCTGATTTACTTCCGTGGCCACCAAATATGGAATAAGACTTTGGTCGCATATAACAGCTCCTTTCAAGTACGGGGACGTAGCATAACTGTCTGGCTGCGTCCCCTGTAAATATTATCGTTATGCAGTATAAGAAGAGTTAGTTTTCAATTAGTTTGCCGGGATTAAACCAACAGCTTTTACTAATTCTTTTCCTTCATCAGAATGGATATAGTCGAACAATGCTTTCACCAGATCGCTCTGCTCTGATACCTCTCCTTTGGTAGCCATAACGAATGGACGGCTTAAGATGTAAGAACCAGCCTTAATGTTTTCCGGAGTAGGTTCTTTGTCTTCCAGCTTCAGGGTCTTTACGGTGTCATCAAGAACGTCCAGAGATACATAACCAATGGCGCCTGGAGTGGAAGCGGCCTTTGCCATAACTGCACCGGTGCTGTCCAGCTCATTGCTGTATTTGCAGGCATCTTCCAGCTTTAACAGCTCTTCAAAAGCAGTTCTTGTACCGGAACCGGACTCACGTCCAATGACAACGATCGGCTGATCTGCTCCGCCTAAGTCCTTCCAGATAGTAGTTGTGCCATTGTAAATACTGATCAGCTGATCTTTCGTTAAATTGTCAACGGCATTGGCAGGATCAGAGACAACTGCGATACCATCAATTGCAACGATATTTTCAACGACACCCTTTGCTTTTTCTTCATCTTTTAAATTACGGGAAGAGTTACCGATATCTGCAGAACCATTGGTAACTGCTTCGATTCCTGCGCCGGATCCTACAAATTCGGCCTGTACGGTAACACTCGGATATTTTTCCATAAAAACTTCACTTAATGCGGTTGCGAATTTCTCCATAGAGGTAGAACCAACCATGCTGATAGAGCCATTTAAATTAGCAGCTGTATCTTNNCTTCTTTTGTGGTTGTCCCACTTGTAGTGCCAGCCTCGGTTTTGGTATCAGGAGCCTGTGTTTCAGCATTTTTGCTGCCGCAGCCAGCTAAAGTTCCCATTGTAAGAACTGCCATTCCAGCTAATGCAATTGCCTTAACAAAATTTTTTTTCATATTTTACTTTCTCCTCTTTTCTCTTTTAAATTGCTTTCGCTTACATCATGGAGTATATCAGCCGGAAGGTTTTTCCGATATCATGTTTTAGTATAGAAATCGTAAAGGTTGTGTAAAGCCTGCCGGCTCTCTTTTTTCTTATTAATAGTATCTGCAGGATGGGAAGACGAAATTCCTCTATTTTGGATAAGAATCAAAATCAGCATTGAAAAAGCTGTCATAATTACAAAAAACAGCCTTTCCTTTGCAAAAAATAGCGGGATGGACTGGACAGAACAGGAGGAAATATGGTAAATTGGAACGTGCGCTTATTTTATAGTAGAAATATAAAAATCATTCCGTAATTTAAGAACGGATACAAAGGATACANNTACAAGACAGGAGGGCGTATTCATGGGAGCATATCAACTGAAAGTCACGATCAAAGGCAGCAAGCCGCCGATTTGGAGAAGGGTTCTGGTACCGCAAGGGATAACCTTTGGAAAGTTGCACCAGATGATTCAGACAGCATTCTGCTGGTCCGATGAGCACCTGTATGAATTTGAATTCCGTTCTGAAGGGGTTCGGGTAGTTCCGGGGACAGAGAATTGGTCCCAGAAATTTCAATACCTTTTAAGTGATGAAACCATTGACAGTCTGGTATCCGGTACCGGCAAATTTACATATACCTACGGCCTTGACAAAAACTGGGAATTAAACATCCAGGTGGAAGATGTGGCGGCTGATTATAAGGAAAGCTGTGGTCAGGTTGTAAAATTCAAAGGAGATTGTGTCCCGGAAAACTGCGGAGGCATCGCCGGGTACTATAAACTTTTGGAGTCGGATTCAAAAGAGCTGAAAGAATATGACATGTCTGCTGTCAATAAATTACTGAACCAGGGTTCTGATCATGCATCCGAAGAAGTTCATATAGCAGATATTTATGACTGCTATGATAAAAGCAGCATCCTTGAGATTGCAAAAAGACACGGCATGGGCGGGCTTTCCAAATTAAAAAAGGAAGAGCTGGCGGAACGGACCATAGCTCATATTCTGGAACAGAAGGTAATGAGCCGTTATTTCCTTTGCGCCCGTAATTCGGAAATCAGATTATTTGAGCAAGTGGCAGCAGATGATTTCCAGGTGCCATCCTTTGAAGCAGGAGAAATGGATTTTCTTTACGCCGGAGGCTATGTAACTGCTGGACCTGATAATCATTTTATGGTTGCTGAAGAAGTAATAAAAGCATATGAAGAGGTAAAGACACAGGAATTTAAGGAAGAGCGTGAACGTCTCAGCACAATCGGAGACTATCTCCGTGCAGCAAATTCCTTATATGCCGTCACTCCGCCGCTGGTTCTGTTAGAAGCCTTTAATAAATATGAAGATAAGAAGCTTTACTTAGAGGAACTGTTACATGCCTATGAGCTTCTTCATTCATACCGTCATGCCGTCAGATACGTTGATGGAAACTTTGTGGATGGAGCGCTGGAAGAGCAAAAGGACATTGAAGAACTGCAGCAGATGCAGAAAAAAGTGCCTTATTATATTCCCACCCAGATGGAAATCCGTTTCATGGCGGACAATGAGGGCTTTTTAATGACCGGAGAATTAAGCTGTCTGAGCAAATTTCTGACGGATGAAATGAACGTTCCGGATGAAAGGGTTCCATATTTGCTGCGCCAGGTGCAGGCTGAGATCAGCATGGGAGGACAGCTTCAGGAAGTTGTGGAAGGAATAGAGGCTGCCGGGATCATTTTTGAATCAGAAGAGCATTTGGAAAAGTTCACAAGCATTATCACAGATGTATGGAATCACACCAGGATGGTGTTAAACAGAGGTCACAAGCCATATGAAATGGTGATGAAGGGCTTAGAGACAGTATCTGCCCAGCGCAAGAACCCTCTGAAAATCTATCCAAACGATCCTTGTTCCTGCGGAAGCGGAAAAAAATATAAGAAATGCTGCGGAAAAAAAAGCAAATAAAAAAATAAAGCACCAAATAAAAAGAAAGACCGTGTTAGAATTATTGTGGAAAAGGTACAATTATCTCATGAAAATCAGGAGATGATTGTACCTTTTTTGTTTTGAAGAAGGAAATAGGAGGAAAACAAGATGAAAGCGTTGATTGTAGACGAAACAGGAAAACTGTCCGTAGAGGAAATTGAAAAGCCAGACTATGGTCCGTGTCAGGCACTGGTAAAGCTGGAAAGCTGCGGCGTGTGCAATGGAACGGATATGAAGCTGATTCATGGCACATTTAAAAATTTCCTGTCTTATCCGGCCATTCTGGGTCACGAAGGAGTTGGAAGAGTGGTGGAGACGGGTGCGCAGGCGGAACATCTGCATGTAGGAGACCTGGTACTTCTGCCGTTTCTGGAAAAAGAAACAGCGGGGTATACGCCGGGCTGGGGAGCTTATGCAGAATATGCAGTAGTAGGAGATGCCCAGAGCTGCATCCGTCATGGCATGGGACCGGGAACTCCGGAATGGAGCGAAGCCTATTTAGCCCAGACGGTCCTCCGTCCTGAGGATCAGGTGGATGCAGTTGGCGCTTCCATGATCATTACCTTCCGTGAGGTTCTAAGTGCGATCCGCCGGTTCGGCTGCCAGCCCAATGAGACAGCTCTGGTACTTGGGGCAGGGCCGGTAGGATTGTGCTTTACCAGATTTTTAAAGCTGCTGGGGTTAAGGACCGTGATCACCACGGATATTGCAGATGCAAAAGTGGAAGAGGCAAAGAGGATGGGAGCAGATTATAGCTTTAATACGGCTGCCTGTGACATCGGAGAGGAAGTAAAAAGGCTGATTCCGGATGGTGTGGATTATGTGGTGGATGCAGTGGGAATCAATGCTCTCATTAACCAGGCAATGCCCCTGGTAAAATATAATGGAAAAATCTGCTGTTATGGAATATCTCCCAAGCTAAATATGGAACTGGACTGGAGTCAGGCTCCTTATAACTGGACCCTTCAATTCGTCCAGTGGCCCAGTAAAAAGGAAGAGGGAGAGGCCCACTCCCAGATCCNNCCCAGATTATGGCCTGGATCAACCAGGGAGTCCTTAAACCCATGGATTTTATATCCCATGTAATTCCCTTTGAACAGTGTCTGGAGGCCTTTAAACTGGTGGAGGCCAGAGAGTCCGGCACTAAAAAGATCGTAATTAAATTTTAAGGAGGAAAAAGATGATGAGAGAGAGCCGGTTATTTTGTGTATTGCCTGACTATGTGTGCACCCCGGATGGCATGGCCGTAGACCGCCATGGGAATCTGGTGCTTTCCTGTCCCAATTATGCAGAGGATGACATGTCTGGTTGTGTGGTGAGGATTGACCGGGAAGGAAATGTGAAAAAGTGGTTTGATGTTCCGGTGCATCCGGAAACTGGAGTTGCCAGGAACATGGGTATTGCCTTTGATGAGGAATGGAACGTGTATCTTTGCGATAACCAGGGCTGGAGTGAACGGGAAGATCTTATTTTCAAAGGCAGGATCTTAAAAGTGGCAGTAGATGAAGAGGGTAATATTTTAAAGACCACGGTGGTGGCGGATCATATGGAGCATCCAAATGGCATCAGAATCCGGGATGGTTTTATGTACGTTACCCAGAGTTATCTTCATCCGGTAAAACGGCCCGACGGGAAACTGGTAAGCTGCGTATACCGCTTCGGCCTGGAGGAAGAAGGAATACATATAACCAATACGCTGGAGGACAGACATATTTTTGCAACCTTTATTACACAGAATCCGGATTGCCAGTATGGAGCGGATGGAATCGTATTTGATAAGGAAGGAAACCTCTATGTGGGAAATTTCGGAGACGGAACTGTTTACCGGATTACCTTTCATGAGGATGGAAGCTTAAAGGAGAACCAGGTAGTTGCCCGGAATCCCGCAGAGCTTCAGAGCACAGACGGAATGTTCTTTGACGAAGAGGGAAATCTCTATATCGCTGATTTCAGCGCCAATGCCATAGCAAAGGTGGAGCCTGACGGAAGTGTGGAGAGAATTGCCCAAAGCCCAGACTGCACCGGAGTGGATGGAGGCCTGGACCAGCCGGGAGAGCCGATTGTATGGGATGGAAAAATCATTGCTTCCTGTTTTGACTTAGTGACAGGGCCTGACAAGGTAAATAAAAAGCATGAGATGCCGGCCACGCTGGTGGAGCTGTCTTTATGAGGAGGAACCTATGAAACAGTATATATTAGCCCATGACTTAGGGACCAGCGGAAACAAGGCCACCCTATACCATACAGACGGCAGGATGGCGGCAAGCTGCGTCCATGAATACCCTGCCTATTATCCGGCACCTGGCTGGGTGGAGCAGGATCCGGAGGATTGGTGGAAGGCGGTTTGCAGATCGACCAGAGAGCTTCTTGAAAAATCCGGAATTTCAGCCGGAGAGATCGAAGTGGTTTCCTTCAGCGCCCAGATGATGGGGTGTCTTCCGGTGGACGTTCAGGGAAAGCCTCTGCGGCCTATGATCATCTGGGCAGATACCAGGGCAGGGAAAGAGGAGGCTTTCATGAAGGAACGGATCGGGATGGAGCGTGGCTACGAAATCACAGGCCACAGGCTCAGCGCGTCCTATTCCGCAGCCAAGCTTCTCTGGATCCGGAATCACGAGCCTGAAGTCTATCATAAATGCAGATGGATGCTTCAGGCCAAAGATTATATCATTTTCCGTCTGACCGGAAATATTGTGACTGATTACAGCGATGCTTCCGGCACAAATCTTTTTGATATCAGGAAAAAGTGCTGGTCAGAGGAAATCCTCAGCGCTCTGGATATAGACCCGGCGATTTTGCCGGAACCTCATCCCTCCACCGATATAGGGGGCCGGGTGACAGGAGAGGCGGCAGAGCTTACCGGGCTTTTGGAAGGAACTCCGGTGGTCATCGGAGGTGGAGACGGAAGCTGTGCCTGTGCAGGAGCCGGGGTGGTAGAAGAGGGAAGTGCCTATCATGTGCTCGGCTCCTCTTCCTGGATCTCCATGGCTTCCAAAACCCCTTATTTTGACCCGGAGCTTAGAACCTTTAACTGGGTGCACTTAGACCCGGAGCTTTATACGCCGTGCGGAACCATGCATGCAGCGGGATATTCCTACAACTGGTATAAGAGAACCCTTTGCCAGATGGAAACAAAGGAGGCTGAGGAAACTGGAATAAGCCCTTATGAACGGATCAATGAAGGAGTTAAGAAGGCGGAACCGGGAGCCGGAGGGGTTATCTATCTGCCTTATATTTTGGGAGAGCGGTCGCCCAGATGGGATGCTGACGTCAGAGGGGCTTTTTTAGGGATGTCTGTTACCACTACAAAAGAGGACTTGTCCAGGGCGGTTCTAGAGGGTGTGAGCTATAATTTGAGAATCATTCTGGAAAGCTTAAAACAGGGAAGAGCCATCAATGATTTAAGGGTGATCGGCGGCGGGGCCAAGGGAGAAGCCTGGCTTCAGATATTAGCAGATATTTTCCAGATGCCTTTAAAAGTTCCGGTTTATTTAGAGGAGGCCACCAGCCTGGGCGCGGCGGTCTGCGCCGGAGTCGGTGTGGGGATCTATCCTGATTTTTCAGCAGTAAAGAGGATTAATCCTGTTGTGCGGGAAATTTTGCCACGAAAATCCCTGGCAGGCCGTTATGATAAATTATATACAATTTTTAACCAGGCTTATGAAGGCTTAAAGGAAGTGAACCGGGGATTGGGAGAATACCGGATGGAGATGGAAAAGGAGGCGGGCAGGTGATGGACAGAGCAGAACAGATCAGAAAAGGCGCATTGGCCCTTCTCTCCATGCAGCGCCATTCCTGGGAGCNNAGAAAGCACCCAGAAATGAAGAAGGGATTCTTTACCATCTGACCACCAGCCGCCAGTTCTGGGTGGATTCCATGTATATGCTTCCGCCGTTTCTGGCAGCTGCAGGATATTATGAGGAGGCCATCCGGCAGGCGGAGGGCTACTGGAATGCCCTTTATGATGAGAAGGCAGCCCTGATGTGCCATATGTGGGATGATGAAAAAAAGGAATATGTGAGGGCAGCCCACTGGGGCAGCGGAAATGGCTGGGCCATGGCCGGCTTAGCAAGGCTTCTGCATCTGATTCCGGAAAGCGGATATGAGCGGCAGCGGGAAATGATAAGAAAGCGGGTAAAGAAACTGCTGGATGGAGTACTTTTCCATGTAAGGGAGGATGGGCTGTTCCATGATGTAGTAGATGATCCTTCTTCCTTTGTGGAAACAAATTTATCCCAGATGACTGCATATACCATCTACCGGGGGCTTAAGGAGGGCTGGCTTTCCGGCCCTGGCTGTAAGGAACAGGCAGACCGTCTTCGGAGAGCGGCAGAAGGGCAGATGGATCCCCAGGGCTTTGTACGCGGAGTCTGCGGCGCACCGGGCTTTGACAGACCGGGCTTTTCTCCGGAAGGGCAGGCATTTTTCCTTTTGATGGAGCAGGCTTATATGGATTATGAGAAAGGCTGAGGGAAAGATGAAGACAGTATTCATAACAGGAGCAGACCGGGGACTGGGCTTTGCCCTTTGTGAGGAGTTTTTAAAGAAAGACTTTTTTGTGCTGGCAGGACAGTATATGGAGGAATGGCCCTGGCTTTCCCGGTTAAAGGAGGCCTGGCCGGGACGTTTGGAGCTTTTGTCTTTGGATATCGGATCGGATGAATCCATTGCCCGGGCATTTGAAACTGCCGGAAGCCATACTGCGGTCATAGATCTGCTGATCCATAACGCCGGCGTGGCCTGGCAGGAACAGGATATGGGGAGTGAGACTGATTTAGAAAAGAACTTAAGAATGTTTAACATTAACAGCCTTGGTCCGCTGTGCCTAACCCGTAGATTCCTTCCGCTTATGGAGGAGGGAATGCGGAAAATCTGCTTTGTGTCCTCGGAGGCAGGAAGCATAGGCGTGGCTCATCGTAAGGATATGACAGGCTACTGCATGTCAAAAACAGCTCTCAACATGGCTGGAAGAATCCTTCATAACGATTTGGGAAAACGGGGCTATGGAATCTATTTATACCATCCGGGTTGGATGCGCACTTATATGGAAGGGGCTGAACCTATGAAAGGAGAACTGGAGCCATCCCAGTCGGCAGAGGCCGCATTTTCTTATTTCACAGGAGAGAAACCCTCTTGTCTACAGGTTGTGGATGTATACGGACGGGCATGGTGCTTTTAAACGGAAGGAGGTGGAAAAGGTGGAAAAGAAGGGGAAAACAGCATTGATTTGTGGAGAAAATACGGAAGTCTGCCGGGAGGCGGAAGAATGTTTAAAGGAAATGGGCTGGCTGGTTTGGCGGCTGGGATACGGAGAGGTCCAGGCAGCAGAAAACCTTTTTAATAAGGAAGATGGCCTTGATCTGTTGGTATTTGGTGATGATGAGGGAATCTTTCCCCGGACAGGTACCATCTATGAAAACCAGGAACGGCCAGCCGTTTTACAGGCCTATGAGCATCATGTAAACGGCCCCCTCAAGGCACTGCGCCTCCTAAAGCCTCTTTTGGACCAGGGCGGGGCCAGACGGATCTGCTATATAACCACCAGGGATTCCAGCAACAATATGTGCTTTGATCATGAACGTTACGGAGAACATATGGTACGGGCGGCAAGAAATATGCAGGCAAGGATTCAGATGAACCGCCTGGGTCCGGAAGGTTATACCTTCCGGGTATTCTGCTATGACGGTTCCTGGAAGATGAAAGGGACCGGGCAGCAGGCTGTCCTTTATTTTCTTCAGGACCGGAGCAGGGATGAGTTCTGCCCGGCTCATGAGGATGAAAGAAGGCTGGTCATGAGAGATGAAGGAAGGAGGGAGATTCCATGGTAGAGGCCTTGATGTTTGGGAAATGGGATGCAAGATACCATCCCCTTTATGAACCAGGGGAAAAGGTAAAAGAGCTTCTTGCGGAATGCTGTATTACGTTGACAGACCGCCCGGAGGCGTTTGAAAGTGATGCTATGAAACAGTACCGGCTGTGCATTCTCTACGGAGAATTTGACGAACCGGCTTTTGGAGATGAGGAAACTGCCGGATTATTGTCCTTTGTTTCTACAGGAGGGGGACTTTTGGTTTTACATAACGGGATCTCGGTCCAGAACCGCAGCGAGCTGGGGCAGATGATCGGTGGAGAATTCTTATCCCATCCGCCCTATGAACAGCTTCCGGTTCTTCATTATAAGGGAAAGGGTACAGCCCATCCAGTTATGGAGGGCGTCTCCGATTTTTGCGCAGAGGATGAGGCATATCAGTTTCGGCTTGACCCACTGGCAGATATCCAGATAGTAATGGAGTACCAATATGAAGGAAAAAGCTATCCTGCGGCTTGGGTCCGGAGGTACGGAAAGGGAAAGGTGGCTTACTGTTGTGCAGGACACAATGGAAAGACCTTTGAAAATCCTGAGTTTGGAAAATGGATCAGGAACAGTGCGGCATGGCTTTTATCAGAACAGGAGGAAGGATAAAATGATAGATTTTACATGGTATAACCCGACAAGGATTATATTTGGCAGACAGACTCATTTACGGGTGGGTGAGGAAACTGCTGTCTATTCCAAAAAGGTGCTGCTTCATTATGGAGGAAAAAGCATCAAGGCTTCCGGAACCTATGACGGGATTGTGAAATCCTTAACGGAGGCAGGAGTTTCCTTTGTAGAATTGGGGGGAGTATGCCCGAATCCAAGGCTTTCCCTGGTACGCCAGGGCATTGAACTCTGCCGGAGGGAAGGAGTGGATTTTATTCTGGCGGCAGGAGGAGGAAGCGTCATTGATTCCGCAAAGGCCATCGCGGCTGGAGTACCCTACAAGGGAGGTGTATGGGATTTTTATACCACAGACCGGAAGCCGGAAACCGGCCTGCCCATAGGTGTGGTATTAACGATCCCTGCGGCAGGAAGTGAAAGCAGCGATGGCAGTGTAATTACCAGGGAAGAGGGGCCGGATAAGCGTTCTTTTATTTCCAGCCTTCTCTATCCGCGGTTTGCAATTTTAAATCCTGAGCTTTGCTATACGCTTCCAAAGAACCAGATCGGAGCTGGAGGCGCGGATATCCTTTCTCATGTCATGGAACGGTATTTCTCTCCCAATGAGGAGACAGACCTTTCTGACCGCTTGTGCGAGGCCGCTATGAGGTCCCTGATACATAATCTCCCCAGAGTNNGGACTGGGAACGTAGCCCATAACGGCCTTTTGGGAAAAGGAAGAATGGAAGACTGGGCCAGCCACGGGATTGAACATGAGCTGAGCGCTGTCTATGATATTGCCCATGGCGCCGGGCTTGCCATTGTATTTCCTGCATGGATGAAATATGTGAACAAATCCCATCCTGGGAAGATGGCCCGCTTTGCCTGCCAGGTATTTGGAATCAGCCCGGAGGATAAAACGGAAGAAGAGGTAATCCGTCTGGGAATCTGCTGCCTGGAAAACTTTTTTAAGAGCCTGGGACTTTCCGTGACCTTAAAAGAGGCGGGTATTGGCAGGGAGGCCTTTGATGTGATGGCCCAAAAGGCGGTTATGAATGGGAAGCTGGGAAGTTTTCAGGCCCTTGATGAGAAGGATGTAAAGGCTATTTATGAACTGGCAGAATAAGGAGATAAAGGCATGAACAGAGAATTGTTAAGAAGCATGACACCGGAGAAGCTGGCAGCATATTTTGACCATACCCAGCTTCGGGCCTATGCGGTGCGGAAGGATTTTGAAAAACTGTGTGAAGAAAGCAGAAGCTATGGATTTAAAATGGTAGCCATCAATCCGGCTCCGGTAGCCCTGTGCAAGGAACTGTTAAGGGGAACCGGCGTTCATGTGGGAGCTGCCATTGGATTTCCCTTAGGTCAGACTACCATAGAGGACAAGGCAAATGAAACAGCCAATGCCATAAAAAACGGGGCGGACGAGATTGACTATGTGGTAAATTTAACAGAGCTTAAGGAAAGAAATTACGGCTATGTTGAGAAGGAAATGGCTTCTGTTGTGGAGGAGTGCAGAAAAAATAAGGTAATCTCCAAGGTTATTTTTGAAAACTGTTACTTAACGGAAGAAGAAAAGGAAGCTTTATGCCGGATCGCTCTGGAGGTAAAGCCGGATTTTATCAAGACCTCCACCGGCTTTGGAACNNTATCCCTTTCCCCAGCCCTTCCTGAGGCGGAGGTGTGGCTGGAGGATCATGCCATGGAATTTCCGGTTCCTTTAGGAGAGGAGGCCCAGGCTTATCCGGCAGATGCCTTTGGAGAGGAACGAGGGATCCGGGTGGAGGCGGTGAGCAGCCAGCGTTGGGGAGCTTACCGTAATTTAAGTGAAAATCCTCTGGACCGCAGAGGAGAAACCACCGTTTATCCCCACTGCACTGCCTCTGTGGAAACCAGAGGGGAATCTGTGTTTGCTGCAAGGAATACCATTGACGGACGGTGTGAGAATACGTTTCATGGAGAATGGCCTTATACCAGCTGGGGAGATAATGAGGATCCGGAAGCAGAAATAAGAACTGATTTTGGCCGCAGGGTGCTGGCAGACCGGGCGGAAATTTTAATACGCGCTGATTTCCCTCATGACAATTACTGGAAGGAGGCGACTCTGGAATTCTCCGACGGAACTGCGGAACGTCTTTTCATGGAAAAGACCGGGAGCTGGCAAAGCTTTTCCTTTATTCCCAGAACCATTTCCTGGGTAAAGCTGAAGGAACTGAAAAAATCAGAGGAAGAATCCCCTTTTCCAGCTCTCACCCAGTGGAGGATTTTTGGGATGGACTGTGAAAAGTAATAAAAAAATAGTCCACTATTTTGAAAGATTATGTGTTAAATAACCATATTGAAACTGCTATACTGATGATATAAAATAAAAAGGATGCTTTTGGTCGCTTTTATAACGGAATAATTATAAGAAGTGAACAAAAGGAGAATGGAGGAGGTTTATATGAGAAAAAGATTTTTATCAGCCGCGATGGCAGTTGCAATGGCTTGTGCCTTAACGGCCTGCGGAGGAAGCGGTGGCACCAAGACGGAGACAACCGCACCTGCAGCAGAAACAAAGGCAGCAGNNGCAGCAGAAACAAAGGCAGCAGAAACAAAGGCAGCAGAAACAAAGGGAGAAAAAGCAGGAAATACGGCTGCCGGAGAGGTTACCCTAAAGGTATTTACCAACCTTCCAGACAGAACTTCAGGCCAGGGGCTGGTGGAGCAGACGCTTTTTGACGCTTATATGACTGAGAATCCAAATGTAAAAATCGATGTGGAAGCCCTGGATGATGAAGCCTATAAAACCAAGTTCAAGGCCTACGCAGCAGGAAGCCAGATGCCGGATCTGGTAAGTGTTTGGGGACAGCCGGGATTTATCGATGAGGTGATGGACGCCGGACTTCTGGCAGAATTAAATAAGGATGACTATAAGGACTATGGTTTTATCAATGGATCCCTGGATGGGTTTTCACGGAATGGAAAGCTTTATGGCCTGGCCCGGAATACGGATGTTATGTCTTTCTACTATAATAAAGCCATATTTGATGAAAACGGCTGGTCCGTGCCCAAGACCTATGATGAGCTTCTGGCTTTAGGAGAGAAGATTAAGGCCAAGGGAATCATTCCTGTTTCCATGGATGGGGGAGACAAATGGCCTCTTTATATCTATGTGACGGATTTGATGCAGAAGCTGGATGGCAAGGGCGTTATGCAGAAAACACATGATGCCATTGCTTCTAAGGATTTTTCCGATCCCACCTTTAAAAAGGCAACGGAGATTTTAATGGATACCGCTAAAAAGGGCTTATTCCAGACCGGTTTTGAAACAACAGACTATGGCACAGCCAAGAACCTGTTTGCCAATGGCCAGGCGGCTATGTTCTACATGGGAAGCTGGGAAATGAGCATGGCTACCAATGAGGACATTCCGGCAGAAATCCGTGACAATATCCGGGTGTTCACCATGCCCGTAATAGACGGCGGACAGGGCGGTGAAACTGATATTGCAGCATGGAACGGAGGCGGATACTCCGTAACAGCCGGGGCTGTAAATAAAGCAGAAGCCATTAAGCTATTAAATTATATGTTCCGTCCGGAGGGATGGACCAAGGTCGCATGGGAAAACGGAGTATGTATGTCCGCTCAGGATTTTGCCCAGTTTGCAACTGGTAAAGAAACAGAGCCTCAAAAGCAGTTCATCGACATTGTCAGCCATGCTTCCAACTTATCCGGAACTCCCATAGGTGATATGGGGACTTCTGAATTCAAGACAATCAGTGAGGATCTGGTACAGGAGGCAGCCATTGGAAAGATCACTGCTGAGGAGTATTTAAAGGGCCTTGAAGCTGCATGTAAGTAAGTGAGTCATTCATCATGGCCGCCTGCCGGTAAACGGAGGCGGCCATAGGTTTCCGTGAAAAAATCTCGAAGGAGGAAATATATGCAGAAGGCGTACAGCAATAAAGGGATTATTTTCACCCTGGTCTTTCCGGGGGTGGCCATGTTCGTATTTGCAATACTTGCCCCCATACTTTTAAGCGTACACTATGGTTTTACGGACTTCAGCGGTCTGGGGGCCTATCATTTCATTGGATTTGCCAATTATAAAGAGATGTTTCAGGAGAAGGCGTTCTGGTATTCCTTACGTAATTCCCTTCTTCTGGCGGCTGGCTTTGTAGTGATCCAGCATCCCCTTGCCATCATGACAGCAGCGCTTTTAGACCGGCTTGGCCACAGGNNACAGGGCAGAAGGTTTTTTTCGGTGTGTTTATTTCCTGCCAAATGTCATCTCTGTAGCGGTGATTGCCTATTTGTGGAAGTTTATCTACAATCCTAATTTCGGCCTGTTAAACAACATCTCAAAAGCCCTGGGTTTTGGAGGCGATACCAACTGGCTGGGAAGCGGGAGAGCCATTTGGTCGGTTCTGGTGGTTTTAATCTGGCATGGCTTTGGCTGGGGAATGCTCATCTACTATACGGGTATCAAGAACATTGATCCCGGACTTTATGAGGCGGCAGCCATTGACGGAGCAAACAGCCGTCAGACCTTTTTAAGAATTACCCTGCCTCTTATGAAGCCGGTCATCCAGGTCAATGTGACCCTGGCCATTATCTCTGCATTAAAACAGATGGAAACCGTGTACCTCCTGACCAATGGAGGTCCGGGCAATGAGACTCAGTTTATGGCAAACTATTTATACAAACAGGCCTTCAGCGCTTTCCGCTATGGCTACGGCAATTCCATAAGCGTGGTATTTGTGATCATCTGCATACTGGCAACCCAGATTTTAAACCGGCTTTTCCGGGAAGAGAAGGAGGGATAAAGAATGAAGATAAAGAACATAACGGTGGGAGGCCTCTTGTTATGGATTATTCTGGCAGCTGTGGCTGTGATCCAGATATTCCCACTGGTCTGGCTTTTAGACTTTTCCCTTGCCAGCAGCAATGAGATGTTTACCAATGGACTGCTGATCATTCCCAAGGTGATAAAATGGGACAATTACATAAAGGCGTTTGTAGACGGCCATTTCCTGCTGTATTTTAAGAACAGCCTGCTCATAAACGTGCTTGCAGTCCTTTTGGTCCTGATAATTTCCGTTATGATGGCCTTTGCCTGTACCAGAATGCACTGGAAGCTGTCCGGCCTGGTGAGGAACTTAATACTGCTTGGTATGATGATTCCCATCCATGCAACACTGCTTCCTAATTATGTGATTTATGACAAACTCCGCTTAACCGATACCATGTGGGCCCTGCTGATTCCCTATATTGCATTTTCCCTGCCCCAGGGCCTGTTTCTCACCTGCAGCTTTATGGAGAGCATCCCAAAGGAAATTGAGGAGGCGGCCCTGATGGATGGCTGCGGCATCTACCGGATCATTGTGGTAGTCATTACGCCAATGCTGAAATCTTCCCTGGTCACGGTTTCCATCATGACTTTCTTGAACAATTGGAATGAATTTATGATGGCCAGCACCTATTTGAGCAGTCCCAAATGGAAGACCCTTCCTTTTTCCGTGCTGGAATTTACAGGTCTTTACTCCTCTAATTATGCGGTTCAGTTTGCAGTAATGGCTTTGACCGCAGCGCCAATGGTCATTATCTATGTGATTTTAAATAAGTACATCACAAAAGGCGTTGCCATGGGAGCTGTAAAAGGTTAAACTAGAGGAAAAAAAACGGGGGTGGCCCATGGAAGGAAAGATGAATTCCCTTTCAAAAAGGATTACGAAAAAGCTGATGATACGCCATAAGATGATGTTAGCCATCTACATGGTTCTGGTTCCTGTAGTAATAGCCGGGGCCATATTCCTCTATGGCCGCACCTACCGTACTACCATGGAGGAAAATATCTCTCTTTTCCAGCGGTTTACCCAGACCATCTGCGACGATATCGTTTACTTACAGCAGGATGTTCAGGATGTTGCCACCTATTTTGCTGTAAATACAGATATTCATAAGGTACTGACAACTCCGGCCATTGAGCTGAAACGGGATCCATTATTCTGGTCTAAGCAGACTCCGGTTACCTTTCTTCAGGATATGCTGGCCATCAAAAGCCAGATTAAGACAGTGATTCTCTACCCTGAAAACGGGGCGCAGCCTTTTTACATAAGCCGGGACGCCAGTGTTCACAACAAAAACCTTAAGGAGATACGAAAGCTGCCGGTTTATCAGGCAGCTCATGATGCCAAGGGAGATGTGGTATGGCTCCGGGAACCTGCGGGAACGGGAGGACTTTATTTAAATAATAAATCCGACAAGGTGGTGGCATGCAGGGCCTTATATGATTTATCGAAACGACGGCGCCTGGGTTTTCTGGCAGTCGGTATGGAAGCCTCCCGCTATACGGATATTTGCGAAAGCATGCTGAGTGTTCCCAATGAGGGCATTGTGGTCCTTGATTCAAAGGGAGTGGAAATCAGCCGGACAGGCCGGATCGACGAAGAGGTTCTNNTTGTCCGGAAGGGAGAGTTCCTTAGGGTTGACCACTGGAACGGATACTATATCTTCAACTCCAGAAGTGAGGAAACCGGAATCCAGGTCTGCTATATGTCACCGGAAAAGAACTGGAGGGAGCGGGTCCGGCAAACCCTGGCCATGCCGGTGCTTCTTGGGATTTCTCTTTTGGTTCTGACCGGTCCTCTGTCCGTTATGGTATCGGGAGGGCTGACAAAGCCCATTGCCGCTCTGTGCAAATCCATGGAAAAGTTTAAGGAAGGGGATTTTAATCAGGCCATTGAGGCGGAAACCGAGGATGAGATAGGAATCCTGTCCAGAACCTTTAACCAGATGGTAAATGATCTCCGGGATCTGATCGAAAAGAATTATGTTATGGCACTGAGAGAAAAGGAAAGCGAACTGAATGCCCTGCAGGCCCAGATCAATCCTCATTTCCTCTACAATGTGCTGGACTCTCTTTACTGGCAGGCCGTAGGGTCCGGTAATGAGGAGCTGGGAGAGGATGTGCTGGCCCTTTCCAAGCTGTTCCGCCTCCTTTTGAGTCATGGGCAGAGTGAGGTGAATGTGGCCACAGAGCTTGAGCTGATCACCAGCTATTTGCAGATACAGAAGATGCGCTTTTCCAAAAGGCTGGATTATGAGATTGATGTGGAGGAAGACCTCCTTAAATGCAGAATCGGAAAGCTGACCCTGCAGCCCTTTGTGGAAAATGCCATTGTACATGGTCTGGAAATCCGTGGAGAAGGGGGACTGGTTAAGGTCACAGGCCGTAAAAAGGGCAATACCCTGGTTTTTGAGATTCTGGATAACGGGGTAGGAATGGAACAGGAGGAGGCGGACAGAATTCTTCTTGCAGAGGAAGGAATACGCTATTCCAATGCCCGCATCGGCCACTATGCCATCCGCAATATTAAAGAAAGACTGTACTTAAAATATGGGGAATCCTACAGCTTGAACATCTACAGCCGGCCTCATGAGGGGACCAGGGTCAGGCTCGAGATTCCGGAAGAGCTTTAGAGTAATAAAGATGGGGGAAATGTTATGGCACAGCCTTCTTTTCGCCTGCTTCTGGCAGACGATGAAGAAAACATCCTAAAGGGGATGGAAAATTACATACGGAAGAATACCAGATGCTTTGACAAAATTCACTGTGCAGTAAATGGAGAAGAGGCCCTGGATATTATTTATAAGTATCATCCGGATGTCATGCTGGTAGATGTGCAAATGCCGATAAAAAGCGGACTGGATGTAATGAAGGAGGCCCTGGCAGCAGGAGTCTGCCCAAAGACCGTCATCCTGTCTGGCTATGATACTTTTTCCTATGCTCAGCAGGCCCTGCGTTTGGGAGCAGTGGATTACTTATTAAAGCCCTGCCGTTCCACGGAGATATTGCAGAAGCTGGAATCCATTGCGGCACCCTGGCTGGGTGAAAGAGAGGAAGGCCCTGGACCGGAGGGGAATATTTTTGTAAAGGCAGCCATGGAATATATGATGGACCATATGTCCGAGGATGTGAATCTGGGAATGGTAGCAGAGAAGGTGGGAGTGTCCACCGCTTATTTATCCACCTTGTTTACCCAAAAGCTTGGCTGCGGCTTTATTGATTATTTAAACCGGCTGAGAATAGAATGCGCCCGTGAATACATGCACGACGGCCGTTTAAAAGTATATGAAATCGCATATAAAGTAGGATATCATGATGAGAAATATTTCTCTAAGGTATTTAAAAAGGTGACAGGGCAAAGCCCCTCTGTCTATCGGAGGAATATTGGAATAGGAGAATGAGATGAAAGGTTCATGGAATGTCACCACCTATGAAAATGGAAAAGCGGAAACGTGGACAGAAGAAATCCAGTCCGTAACGGATGAAGGCCAGGAACGGGAAGCTGTGAATCTTTGTCCGGATTTTACCTACCAGACCCTGGAAGGCTTTGGAGGAACCCTTACGGAAGCGGCAGCCTATACCTGGCATCAGATGGGAGAAAAGGCCCGGATGGAATTCTTAGAGGCCTGCTACGGAACGGATGGACTGGGGTATACCCAGGCCCGCATGGCCATTGACAGCTGCGACGCCTGTCTCGGTAATTATTCGGCCATGGACCAGGAGTGGGATGAAGAGCTTAAAAGTTTTTCTATAAAAAGAGATGAAATGTATATACTCCCCTTTTTAAAGGCAGCGGAAAAGGTCAAAGGGGAAAGTCTTTCCGTTATGCTTTCTCCCTGGAGTCCGCCTCCATTTATGAAGACGAATGGGGAGAAAAACCACGGCGGTAAGCTTCTGGAAAAATACTACAGCCTGTGGGCAGACTATCTGTGCCGGTTTGTAGAGGAATACCAAAAGAATGGTGTATCCGTAAAAAGGCTCAGTGTTCAAAATGAACCCGATGCCACCCAGATTTGGGATTCCTGTCGGTATGACCCAGGGGAGGAAAAACGGTTTTTAAAGGATTTTCTCTATCCGGCCATGAAACGCCGGGGGCTTATGGAGGTGGAGCTTTTCATCTGGGATCACAATAAGGAGCGGGCCTTGGAACGAACGCTGGCAGTCATAGATGAGGAAACCCGGTCAGTGGTAGAAGGGGTGGCCTTCCACTGGTATTCCGGAGATCATTTTGAGGCCCTGGATATGATACGGGAGCGATTTCCGGAAAAGAAGCTGGTATTTTCCGAAGGCTGTGTGGAATACAGCCGTTTTTCCTCAGCTGATCAGCTTTCCAATGCCAGAATGTATGGCCATGACATAGCCGGGGATTTAAACCACGGAGCCTGTGCGTTTATAGACTGGAACATCCTTTTAAATTCCAAGGGCGGGCCAAACCATGTGAACAATTTCTGCGATGCTCCCATGATGTACGATGTGGAAACAGGACGGCTGGAGAAGAAGCTTTCCTATACCTATATAAGCCATTTCAGTCGTTATCTCCTTCCGGGAAGCGTCCGCATTGGCATGAGCCGCTACACGGATGAAATCGACGTGACTGCCTTTAAGCGCCCTGATAATAAGCTGGCTGCAGTTCTTATGAACCGTACAGATCGGGATATGCCGGTTTATTTAAGACTGCAGGGTCAGATGGTAAAGCTTTCGGTTCCGGGAAGCGGAATAGGCACTGCCCTTCTGGAATTAGAATAATCCTCCCCGAATACCTCCAGACATTTTTTCAAACCCATTGTTTCTATATTTTAGAAGGAACCGGTCCTAAGAAGGATTTTAGGGGGCTGGCATATGAGAAGCCATGAGAGTGGGTTAAAGACCTGGCGGACAGAGGAAGGATTTGAGTTATTACTATAAATAGAACTGATAAAAGAGGAGGAATCGGAATGAAAATCGTCACTACAAATGCGGCCGAAGATCAATATTTTCAGGAGTCAGAGGCCTGTTGGTCAAACTGTCCGGACCAGGAAAGAAATTTAATAACCATTTATCCTGGCAAGCGGTATCAGCCTGTATTAGGATTTGGAGGAGCCTTCACTCAGGCAGCAGGATATGCCTGGTCATTCTTAAGTGAGGAGAAAAGGGCAGAAGCTTTGGATGCGTATTTTTCTGAAAACGGTTTGGGCTACCGCCTGTGCAGAACCCATATTAATAGCTGTGACTTCTCCCTTGAAAACTATTGTTACGTTAAGGATGGGGATGAAAGCCTGGAGACCTTTTCTGTGGAATGCGATGAAAGCTATCTTCTTCCGCTGATACGGAAAGCCAGGGAACGAACTGTAGAGAAAATGGTTCTTTTGGCAAGTCCATGGAGTCCGCCTTCCTTTATGAAATCCAATGGGGATATGAACCACGGAGGAACGCTGAAACGGCAATATTGGAAGACCTGGGCGAAATACCTAGTGAAATATATCCGGGCTTATGAGGAAAAGGGAATTAAGATTACCTATATTTCCATTCAGAATGAGCCAAAGGCTGTTCAGGAATGGGATTCCTGTATTTATACGCCTCAGGAAGAGAAGGAGTTTGCACAGGACTTTTTAAGGCCGGCGATTTTAGAGGCAGGTCTTGATGTGAAAATACTGGCCTGGGATCATAATAAGGAACGTGTCTATGAAAACGCATGTGTCTATTTCCAGGGAGAGGGAGATGCTGTCTGGGGGGAGGCCTTTCACTGGTACAGCGGGGATCATTTTGAAAATCTTCAAATGGTCAGCGAAGATTTCCCGGATAAAGCCCTTATCTTTACAGAGGGTTGTNNAAAAGGGAGGACCCAATCATGTGGGGAACTTCTGTGCGGCACCTATTATGATTCATACAGGAGAAAATACTTATGAAAAGCAACTGAGCTATTATTACATTGGACATTTAAGCCGGTATGTGAAGCCTCAGGCAGTACGGATCGGAATTTCCCGCTACACGGATAAAATAGATGCCTGTGCATTTTTGAATCCTGATCAGTCCATAGTAACCGTTTTTTTAAACCGGACGGAGAGAGATGTGGAGGCATCTTTGAGAAAAGGTCCGCAGGTCTGCACTCTTTCACTTAAGTCCCATTCCATCGTGACCGTGATAGAGAATCAGCATTAAGGCCTTTTCCTCCTCTTTCGGTGCCTTCGTGAAAAGGATTTTTTTAACGCTCATCTGATCTGGCATATAAGTTGAGAAAAACTGCATCGGAACCAGTTCCGATGCAGTTTTCTGGTCTGCAAAAAAAACATAAGAAAAAGGTTGACTTTTGTCAAATGCTTT
>DJBG01000077.1 GCA_002429965.1 Hungatella sp. UBA5982 | reverse complement strand
CATAGAAAACAAGAAGAAAATGGCCGCCTGGATTGTAAAAGAAGGTCTGGCCGTTGGAAAGGAGGATCGTTGTCTCACTTTGGTCGGACAGGCTTAACTTCAGGGTTTGTGATGAATTTAACAGGTCCTCATCAAAATAATCAAAAACAGCCTCATACCCATCGCTGTTTTCCGCAAGGACGACTGCCGCGTACTGAGGCGGATAAATCAGGGGAACAGGCGCTTTTGTATCATAGAAGGCGACAATGGAGTCACCGGGGTTAAAGGTGTGCTGGTTAAAGACATAGGTTTGCGGNNTCGCTCATTATGGAAATGATCATAGAACAGCTTTTGTCGGTGGCGGAGTTCCGTAAAGGGTTGACGGAGGTTACTTCTCCGTAGACTGGGGTATAGCGTGCCATGAAGGATTCCTTTTTTCATCATTCTTAATTTATCTTATGAAGACTGCGGGAGTATTATGAAATATTTTGTCACCATGGGAAGCAGGAATTTTTTTAAGATCCCCAGAGAGGAAATTTCTTCCAGTGATCCCTGCATGTCATAAGAAGCTGGTCATGAAAGAGGAAATCGTAATAAAAATGTCAAGAAATATACCATAAATATTTAGACAAATTTCGCGGTTTTAAGGTATAATGAATTCTGAACGTAAAGGCTTGTAAAGAGGTAGGAAATTAATGGAAAATGTAAAACCGCGCAGCAGAAAGAAAAAGCCACTTGGAATAAAGGGCTGGGCAGCAATTGGAAGCGGGACTGTAGCTGCAGCGGCGCTGATTGCTGCTCTGGTCTATCTTCAGATGGGCAGGCAGTATGAGAAAGTGTTTTTTCCCAACACCACGATCAATGGAATGGATGCATCAAAGAAATCCATAGAAGAAGTAAAGAAATCAATTGCCTCCGGCATTGAGAACTATGTGTTGTCAATCGGGGAAAGAGGAGGAAGCACAGAAGAGATAAAGGGAATGGATATCGGCCTTGAGTCAGTTTTTGACGGAAGCCTAGAAAAGATTCTGGCAGACCAGAAGACTTATGAATGGCTGAAACATATGAAAACTCCCCAGGAATTTGATATAGGAACCATGATACAGTATGACCAGGACAAATTTGAAACGGCTGTTTCCGGCCTGGCCTGTTTAAAGGATGAGCTTGTGGAGAAACCGAAGAATGCACAGGTGTCCGATTATGTATCGGGACAGGGCTACACAATAGTGGCTGCCAAGGAAGGAAACCAGCTTGACTTAGAAAAGATGAAGTCTGGAGTTTCCGAGGCTATTATGAGTTTAAAACCGGAAATTTCCTTAGAAGAGCTTGATGCTTATGTAAAGCCTCAGATTCCGGCTGATGATCCGCAGCTGATCGCTTACGTGCAGACATTGAATAAATATGTCAATGCCACTATTACATACAGCTTTGGAAATGAAAAAAAGGTGTTAAACGGAGATACGATTTCCAAATGGATCGGGATCGGAGAGGATGGCAAGGTTTATTTAAACAGCTCCTCTGTTACCGCATATGTGAAAGAACTGGCTTCCAAGTATGATACGTCCACCAGAGCCAAAAGCTTAAAGACCTCCTATGGGCAGACCGTAAGGATCACGGGAGGCAGCTATGGCTGGAAGATCGATCAAAGCGCCGAGGCAGATGAGCTGGCAGAGCTGATCCGTTCAGGACAAAGCCAGGTAAGAGAACCTGTATACAAACAGAAGGCAGCCAGTCATGGGGACACCGATTACGGCAGCACTTATGTGGAAATCAACTTAACAGCCCAGCACCTTTATTTTTATAAAGACGGAAAGCTTTTGGTGGAATCGGATTTCGTATCCGGCAATGAGTCAAAAGGGTGGTCCACTCCTGCGGGCGTGTTTCCCCTTACCTATAAGCAAAGGGATGCCACGTTAAAGGGAGAAACTTACAGGACTCCCGTGTCCTACTGGATGCCATTTAACGGAAATATCGGCCTTCATGATGCCACATGGCGCAGTACCTTTGGCGGAACCATCTATAAGTCCGGCGGCTCCCACGGCTGTGTCAATCTGCCCCCGGCTGTGGCAAAGACCATATTTGAGAATATTGCAGCAGGGGTCCCGGTTCTTTGTTATCATTTGCCTGGAACGGAATCTCAGACAGCCTCTAACGGAACTTCCAAACCAGGAGAGACAAAGCCTGCCACAGAGCCAACCACCGCAGCAAAGCCTACGGAAACACCAACCACGGCTCCGCCCGCAACGGCGGCACCTACCACTGCGGCTCCTCCTGCAACCAAGGAACCGGAGACAGAGGCATCAACAAGCGCTCCTTCCAAAGATGGTGAGGTCGGGCCTGGAGTTTCCAACCGCTCAGAGAAGAAAACAGGGCCTGGCGCACACAAGTAATGCAAAGCCCATGGGCTGCGGTACCGGCGATTCACATGAGCCGGCGCCGCGGCCTTTTGTTTTTACACGTGAACAAAGGATTTTCTTGACAATGGCATAATACTGGTATAGGGTTTCAATAGATCAAGGTCATATGCAAGGAGGAGAATAAAGTGCTTAATAAAGATACCTTTGTACCCATACAGTTTTTTAAAAAAGAGGCTTACACCGGGAGCATGAAGGGGATGCGTTACCGGGTGAAAAAGGAGGAAGAGGAATTATCGGCCGTGGTATATCCGGAACCCTATTGTTATGAAGCGACTCCTGAGGAACAGAAAATAAGAGCAGCCTTTCCTTTTACGGAAGAGGGAAGGGGAGAAGTCGTGGATTAGATCAATGGGCAGTATGAGGAAAAACGGCCGGTCTGNNAAAAGGCCGAAAGAAAGTGATTTTATGGCCGAACCGTAACAAAAAGCCCGGCTCTTTGCTGTATTTTCCCCCTTTTCTAAATGGATGAAGTATGGTATGATAGTGTAATATTGGGATTACTGACATGGAGGAAGAGAAATGGAAGAGAACAAAGAAGATGTAGTTTCTAAAAACTTTATCGAACAGGAGATAGATAAGGATCTTGCAGAGGGTGTTTATGATCACGTGCAGACCAGATTTCCGCCGGAGCCTAACGGTTATCTGCATATCGGACATGCAAAATCGATTTTACTTAACTATGGCCTGGCTCAGAAGTATGGTGGAAAGTTCAACCTCCGTTTTGACGATACAAACCCGACAAAAGAAAAGACAGAATTTGTAGAATCCATCATGGAAGATGTGAAGTGGCTGGGAGCTGATTTTGAGGACCGCCTTTTCTTTGCGTCCAATTATTTTCAGGAGATGTATGATTGTGCGATCCTTTTAATAAAGAAGGGAAAGGCATTTGTCTGTGATTTAACTGCGGAGGAGATCAGGGAATACCGGGGAGATTTTAAGACTCCAGGTAAAGAAAGCCCATACCGGAACCGCAGCGTGGAAGAGAATTTAAAACTGTTTGAAGAGATGAAGGAAGGCAAGTATCAAGATGGGGAAAGGGTTCTCCGCGCCAAGATTGATATGGCATCTCCCAACATCAACATGCGTGATCCGGTCATTTACCGCGTGGCCCGCATGACTCATCATAACACCGGCGACCAGTGGTGCATTTATCCCATGTATGATTTTGCCCACCCGATTGAGGACGCCATTGAGCACATCACCCACTCCATCTGTACTCTGGAATTTGAGGATCACAGGCCGCTTTATGACTGGGTGGTTAAGGAGTGTGAATTCGTGGATCCTCCCCGCCAGATTGAATTCGCAAAGCTGTATCTTACCAATGTGGTAACGGGAAAACGCTATATCAAGAAGCTGGTAGAAGATGCAGTAGTTGACGGCTGGGACGATCCCCGCCTGGTATCTATTGCCGCTTTAAGAAGAAGAGGCTATACGCCGGAATCCCTTCGCATGTTTGTGGATCTGGTAGGCGTATCAAAGGCCAACAGCTCCGTGGATTATGCCATGCTGGAATACTGCATCCGAGAGGACTTAAAGCTGAAGAAACCGAGAATGATGGCGATTCTGGATCCCATTAAGCTGGTCATCGATAACTACCCCGAGGATACCATAGAGTATCTGGATGTTGCAAATAACCTGGAAAATCCTGAATTAGGAGAGAGAAAGGTTCCCTTTGGGAAAGAGCTATACATTGAACGGGAAGATTTTATGGAGGAACCCATTAAGAAATATTTCCGCCTCTTCCCAGGCAATGAAGTCCGCCTGATGAATGCCTATTTTGTGACCTGCACCGGCTGCGAAAAGGATGAAGACGGCAATGTTACTGTGGTTCACTGTACCTATGACCCGGAAACAAAGAGCGGCTCAGGCTTTGAGGGCAGAAAGGTAAAGGGAACGATTCACTGGGTTGCTTCCTCCACCGCAGTACAGGCGGAATGCCGTCTGTATGAAAACATCGTGGATGAAGAAAAAGGAAAGCTTAATGAAGACGGCAGCTTAAACTTAAATCCAAATTCTTTGATAATCTTAAAGAACTGCTATGTGGAACCGGGTCTTTTAAGTGCAAAAGCTTATGACAGCTTCCAGTTTGTAAGAAACGGATTTTTCTGTGTTGACTGCAAGGACAGCGAGCCAGACCATCTGGTATTCAACCGGATCGTTTCATTAAAGAGTTCTTTTAAAATAACAAAATAATCTTTGACAGGCCGGATGACCGGTCAAACGAGGAGAATGCTGCATGGCCGGGAAAAAAAGGACGTGCGGCATTTCTTCATATCCGGTAAAGAGGAAGGGAGGAGTTTTCACCATGGAGTTAATGATACCATTAAAAAACCAGCCTGGTTCCCCTTATTACAGCCAGATTTACAGCTATATCAAAGAGGAAATAAAAAAAGGGAATATAAGGCCGGCCACCCGCCTTCCATCTACAAGGAGGCTGGCGGAGAACTTAAAGGTCAGCCGAAGCACCACCCAGATGGCTTATGAACAGCTTTTGTCGGAAGGATATATTGAGGCTGTCCCCTGTAAGGGGTATTATGTATGCAGGATCGAGGATCTGGTGCATACCGGGCAGGAACAGAGGGATAAGATCCCATCCCTTCTTAGCCCATCCGCCTTTGGCAGGGAAAATGTCCCGGACTGGAAGGTGGATTTTTCTCCCAGAGGCATTGATCTTTGTGCATTCCCCTTTAATACATGGAGGAAGATATCGAAAAATACCCTTGTGGATGATAACCGGGAGATGTTTATGCCGGGAGATCCCCAGGGAGAACCGGCCCTCAGGGAGGCCATACGTTCCTATCTCCATTCTGCCCGTGGGGTAAACTGTCAGGCTGAGCAGATCATCGTAGGCGCCGGAAGCGAATATCTTCTGATGCTGCTGTCCCANNGGAAAACCCTACATATAAGCAGGCATACCGGGTCTTTGACAGCTTAAAGTACCAGGTGGTTCCCGTTGCCATGGACCGGTCCGGCATGGATGTAGAGCTTTTGGAAAAGAGCGGGGCGGATATCGCCTATGTAATGCCTTCCCACCAGTATCCCACCGGCATCGTCATGCCGGTAAAGCGGCGGCAGGAGCTTCTTGTATGGGCTTATGAAAAGGAAGGGCGGTATCTCATTGAAGACGATTATGACAGTGAATTCCGATACAAGGGAAAGCCCATCCCTGCATTACAGGGAATGGACGGAAGAAACCGGGTGATTTATTACGGAACCTTTTCCAAATCCATTGCCCCGGCCATCCGTGTAAGCTATATGGTCCTGCCCGGCCCTCTGTTTGCTGTGTACCGGGACCGGATGAATTTCTATGCTTCAACGGTATCCCGTATTGACCAGAACATCCTTTATCAGTTTATGGCAGAGGGACACTATGAACGCCATTTAAACCGGATGAGGGCGGTCTATAAGGCAAAGCACGATACACTGGCGGCAGGGCTTAAACCCTTTGAGAGCCAGTTCCTGATCAGAGGAGAACATGCGGGTCTCCATCTGCTTTTAACGGACTGCAAGGGAAGGGCGGAAAACCTGCTCATAAGCATGGCGGCGAAATCCGGGGTGAAGGTTTACGGTATGTCGGGATACTTTATCCATGAACAGCCGGATACCTATCCTTCCACCATTGTCCTTGGGTTTGCAAGCCTTACAGAAGAAGAGATAAAGACAGGTCTTGCGCTTCTTTGCCAGGCGTGGTCCGTATATGACGGGAAGGAGGGATCTTGTGTTTGAGAGATGGACGGATCCAAGAAAAAGGGAAAATCTTCGCATCCTCCTTTGGATCGGGCTAATCACGGTGCTTTTGCTGCTGCTTAGCGTGGCAGGCTCCATTAGGAATGAAGAAAGATACGAAGAACCCGGCCAGGATTTTACAGAGGTGGAAAAGGCGGAACCAGAAGCATTGGCTGAGCCTTTGAGTGAGACTTTATCAGATGAAATAATCCTTTCTCCCGGGGATAAGGAATTTTTAACCCAGCTGACAGGGTTATTTGACCAGGGGGACTTAGAAGGAGCGGCCAGACTGTTAAACGGTTATGACATCCCCTGGAAAGAGTTTCCCTGCATGTATGATGGAGCGGCGATGAGGGGAAAAATATCCTCCGGCAAAGGTCTGGTGTTTGTAAAAGCCTCCACGGTTTTTTACGGGAATTTTGACTATGGGAAGCCGGAGGGGGATTGTACGGCCCTTCAGGTCCTTGAACTGGAGGAGGGGAAACGCTACGATTACTCTTATGGGACATGGGCGGATCGAAAGATGAACGGTAATGGAGAGGGCGGTTACAATTATTATAACGGAGACACAGAGGACATCA